>JALYVD010000335.1 GCA_030853405.1 Acidobacteriota bacterium
ACGTACGCCTTGTCTCGTTCCATGGCGAAGCCGACGAGCGAAAAGGCCACTCGGAGTATCGGTGTTGCGATCAGAAGCAGGATACCGAACTGGATGATAGATCGCGCCCGAAGATGCACGGCGCCTATTGCGATCTGATGAGCAATTCGATCGATGCTGGGCTCACCCCGAAAGGTGTGGAAATCGGCCTCGTCGCGCGCGTGGCGAAACACGAAGTACACACCGCCTGCGAAGACGACAAGCCCGGAGATCAGGACGCCAGTTCGCAGAAGTATGCTGACCATGCGTTCGATATTTGTATCGGTGATTTTGGGCGTATTCATAAATTCAATTTGAATCCGTTAATAATCATCTCGACCGCCATGACTCCGACGACCACGGCAAAGACGCGGCGGAGCAAACGAACGGGAAGAATGGCAAGGAAGCGGGCTCCGAGCATCGAACCCGCGAGCACACCCAACATCACTGGCATCGCCACGGCGGGATCAACATAGCCACGGCTCAGGTAGACGCTGGCACTCGCCGCAGCGGTCACACCAATCATGAAGTTACTCGTGGCGGTCGAGACCTTAAAGGGAATCTGCATGGCTTGATCCATGGCGATTACTTTCAGCGAGCCCGACCCGATCCCAAGCAGTCCAGAGAGAGCGCCTGCTCCGAGCATCAGCCCAAAACCAGTTTTGACACGGTGAACGGCGTAAGACTCGCTCCCCTGCCCAGTTTGGTACGCGCCGTTTAGTTTCAAGCGCAGCGCGATTGGATCCGCCGCTACCAATACTTTGTGGTCCTCATGCTGACGGCTAGTCTGCCACGCGGCTTGCAGCAGGATCAAGCCGAAGATGATGCTGAGGTACGAAGTCGGGATATGCGTCCCGAGGAAAGCGCCTCCAAGCGCGCCTAGAGTGGTCGCGATTTCGAGAAACATGCCAATACGAATGTTCGAGAAACCGTCTCTCACGTAAGCGGCGGCGGCGCCGGAAGACGTGGCGATCACGGAGACGAGGCTTGCGCCGATGGCATAGCGCATCTCAACCCCCAGGAAAAGCGTCAGTACCGGAGTCACGATAACGCCCCCACCCAAACCGGTGAGCGATCCAAGAAACCCGGCCAGAAATGACGCTCCGAAGACGATTGGCGTGAAGTCAGATACGGTCATCTATTCGCAATTTGATATAAACGAAGCGCGTCGCCAACAACTATGTTCTTCATAAAAGGTCTTCTTCTCGGAACCATTGCAGCGAGCTTTAGCTTTGCACAGAATGCGTCTCCCATTCAATCGCCAGATGTTCATTCGGATAGTCGCGTTACGTTTCGCCTTCGGGATCCCGCCGCACAGAAAGTGACGGTAAGTCTGGCAGGAATGAAGGGTACTTTCGTGATGCAGAAAGATGACCAGGGGGTCTGGTCCTTTACCACTGAGGCGCTTGCGCCGGACATCTACCAATATTCGTTCAACGCAGACGGCGTTAGGATTCTAGATCCGATGAACGGCGATATCGCCCCGAACCTGCTTAGCCCATCGGATATGGTGCATGTGCCAGGCCCGTCGCCTCAGCCCGGGGAAGATACCGATATTCCACACGGCAATATCGACCATCATTTTTATAAGTCGAGCATTATTGGAGACAACCGCGACTACTACGTCTACACGCCGCCTGGCTATGATCCGAATGGCAAAACTCTGTACCCGGTTTTGTATCTGCTGCATGGATTTAGCGATGATGCAAGCGGCTGGACGGCGGTCGGGAAAGCGAACTTCATCCTCGACGCGTTGATCGCGGAAGGCAGGGCCAAGCCGATGATTATCGTGATGACGCTGGGTTACGGGGTGCCGGATTTTGTGCACCAAAGATCACCCTTCAATAACCAGGAAGTGCGCGAGCAGAACTATGAACGTTTCCGCCAAGCGTTAACGGACGAAGTGATTCCCGCTGTCGAGAAGAGCTACAGAGTTGCGGCGGACCACGACTCTCGGGCGATTGCGGGCTTGTCTATGGGGGGTGCGGAGTCCCTGTTTACAGGACTGAACCGGCTGGATACGTTCGCCTGGGTAGGCGCTTTCAGCGCTGGCGGCCTTGGCTCCGATTACGGCAAAGCGTTCCCGAAAATGGATGCTTCCGCGAACGCAAAATTGCATCTGCTGTGGATCGCGTGTGGAACGGATGACCGTTTAATTACGCCTAACCGCGAACTGATTTCGTGGCTGAAGAGCAAAGGCGTTCAGGTGACTCCAATCGAGACGCCCGGGATGCACAGCTGGATGGTTTGGAGACGGAATTTGATAGCTTTCGCGCCGCTGCTGTTCCGCCCTGAGGGCAAATAGAAAAAGGCCGGACGAGAGATTGTCCGGCCCGTGTTACAAGCAGCTTATTGCGGCTGCGGTGGATTGGTGGTGGTCGATGGAGCGGTTGAAGTTGTAGAGGAAGCCGGCGCGCCTTCGTTCTGGGCGCTCGAAGCACCTACAAGTCCTTGGTTGACCAGTATTTTCACTTCTACCCTGCGATTCAGTTTACGACCGGCGCTGGTGTGATTATCGGCGGCTTCATGCGAGGTGCCAAGACCGGCTGGAGCCAAAATGCGGTGGATTGGGATGTCCCCGTTCTCTTCCAGATACTGAATGACGGCATCCGCGCGGCGCGTGCTGAGG
>JALYVD010000343.1 GCA_030853405.1 Acidobacteriota bacterium
ACACCGGAATGCAGGTCACAAAGACGAATTCGACCGTCGGGACCAGCCATGCCCTGAGGCGGACTCACGAACATTGCACCATCGCCCGATGCGCCACTCGAAGGTTCTCGTTCTTCCAGAGAGAATATGAGCGGGGCTGGTCCGCTGTCAGTCGCCAACACTCCGTCTAGGCAGTAGGAGGCTGACCTCTTCAACTGGATGTCCATTCCCTCTCGATGTTCGCCCGGCTGCAACACCATAACTTGGGCTGCTTCTACGGAGTCACTATCCGGATACCACGTTGGCACCGTGGTTTTCCTCCTAAGCTTTGGGTCTGCGGGTACGTCCGAGATTGGATTTAATTTACGATTTCGCTTCGCTGCCTCAATCAGATAACCCGGCCCCGCCTCGATATTCTTCAACTCGTATCGTCCCCGATCGTCTGTTGCGGAGACGCCCGCATAGACGTAACGTAAGGCGCCAAGGCGATACTCTCGAGCGATCAGAAACACCTCGACTCCAGGGGTCGGTTCGCCATTCTCATCCACAATGCGGCCCGAGATACTTGCTTTGGGGCTTAAGCGAAAATCAACGGTCAAATCCTGCCCTGATGCCAGTTGAACTATCTTTCGGCCGTGCGGCCCTACGCCCGAGGACACCTGGACCTGGTACTTACGGGAAGCCAAGTCTTTGATCTCGTAATGCCCCTTCTCGTCTGTGTTCGCCGATTTTCCTCCCGGGCTCACAAATATTTGTGCTCCAGCAATGGGAGATCCACTTCCAACATCCTGAACAATGCCGTTGATCGAGCCATTTGGGGCGGTACTCTGTGCCGTTAGCATCATTGACGCGACTAATAGCCCAAAGAAAATATTCCTAATCACGATCCGTCCTTTGAAGACCGGCCACTGCCCGAAAGCGGCAGTTCGACATCGGTTACTACACCGGACCTAACCTCGATTTCCCGGATCCGGCTCAAGTTGGAGATCCAGCGCTGGCTTAAATCATTGGAGGCCCGTACTGCAATTCGATAGCGACCGGGCCGCAATCTTTCGAACGCAAATCGATTTTGTGAATCTGCGAACACCACTTTAAGAGGTAGACCGCCGCCTGGCGTGGACGGCAACAACATGATGGCCCAGTCAGATTGCGGTTGGTTGTCAGACGCCAGGCGGCCACGAATAGAACCTGTCGCAGCTACAGGAATTGCAATCGGTCCTTTGTCGCTCGCCGTGGTCAGATCAAGAACTACGTTGCCAAGCGTGTAACAATCCGCGTCGGAATCCTGTCCTGCCAGCAAGTATCGACCGGGGGCGAGAACGTGCGAGTGCTCCGGTTTCCCAAATCCCACCACCACCGTGCGGTCCAAATCCGCACCCCAATCTTCCAGGGACGAAAGCCGAATGTCCATACTTGCCGAACAAGCGCGCCCGTCCGAAATAGAGTTCCTCAAGACGAACGAAACCGATGGCCCTTTCTGGACGGATATCCCAATTCCGTTCACATCGCCTTCGACCTCCACTGTTGTTCTTCCAAATAACGAGTGTTCATCAACTATCGATCCCAGCGATCCTCGGGCATGCGAGGGACCTGAGGCAAACAGGGAGTACGAGCCAGGCGGAATACCATCAAAATGGAAGCTGCCATCTTGCGCGGCTAGTGTAACAGCCGTAGCAAAAGTCGATTGATCCCTCAAGGTAAGCGCCAACCAAAAGCTCGATTGTGGCGCGGCTAGAGCAATCTTTCCGCTAACTTGATAAAGTGCACCCGGCAGGACGGAGAAATTAACGTCGCGATAATCCTCGCCGCCCGATACCGCGAACAGACGCGGCTGCGAGTTAACCGGATAATATAAGACTCCCGAGCCTTCAGATCCTGCTTTGGCGTCCCCTGTTGAGCCTACGACCACCGTAGACGCGCCGTAAGTAACGGCCACTGCGTATTGTCCAGGCGGCAGGTCGAACAGGCGGTACTCGCCATTATCGCCGACGCCCGCTTCGTGGCCACGTTCGAATCTCGCGAATGGCCGCAAGGGACCGCCCTCAGCTACTCGGCTCATTGCGAATACGGTGGCGTTACGGATTGGTTCTCCCTGAGAGCCCACCACGCGTCCACTAATAACCCCGCAACGTATGAGACGCGCGACGAGCAAACTGGAAGCAATGTTACCCGCTCGCACCTGCAGCGTGGCAGCCAAATAATTTGGCTTTGATACGTCGAGACGATAGGTACCCGCTGGAACATCCCGCAACTCGAAGCCACCGTTGGAGTCGGTCTCCAAATCGGCAACCAGCTCGACAGTGCCAACACGCATCACTCGCACCTCGGCGGAAACCAGGGCGCTGCCCGAATGATCCTCAACCACCTTGCCCGCTATGAGACTTGCGTGCGCAGAGCCGGTCAGTATCGAAATCAACGAGATCGCGATGTGCAACCTGAGATTAAACATTGGCCCCAGGCTCGAATATTAACAAAGCTGTTGCTACTTTTGGGCGCGTTTATCCCCGGAAATTTACCAAACACGCGCTCCGGTTATGATTCGGAATTGGATACCGGATCACGGGCGCGCGTTCTTGAATACTGGCGAGCAGTCGAAATGTTCTCGCCACAGCGGCTGCCGCGAGAGAATCCGGCCAGCCGGGCGAATCCCGTTCTTGCGCTGGGGCCAGAGCGTACACTTCCGTGGTGCATGCCGCTGTTTGCAAGCGGCGCGGGGGATAAAGTTTGGCGGTTCACCCTCTACGCGGGTATTTATACCGAGGCCAGAGTTCGTTCGGTAATCTACCGCCATTTCGGGCGGGAATCGCAGTCTTTCGATCAACACGTCAATGGCCGGAGTTGCCTTTTCGCTCTCCAGGTGACGGATGAGGGACGGCCTCTTTTTGACAGGCTTACCGTGTCGTCGTGTCCTTGGGCGATCGGGCGTACCTTGAAGCCGGGTTATACGAGCGCCGAGTGGCTGGACGGCTTTGACGCGTTTGCGGACGAACAGCGGCGGTATCTGGAGCAGGCGTGGGCCGTCGAGGAGGATGATGAGATTGGCCGTGAGCTTCGAAAGAATTGCCGGATAGGCAAGCCGCTGGTTACCGACGATATTCTTGCCACGATTGAAACGCTGGCGAGGGCACTGGGCGTCGTGCAGGCGCTGCGGCCTGAGGGCGCCCGGATTGCCGGTCATCAAGTCAGAAAGCAGAAAACAATTGAGCCCGATTCGCACGATTTTCTGAATAGCTTCTATACCGCGGATCTGAAACTGGTCGCCAATGAGATAAGAAGCGGCAACGCGGGTACGGCACTGCTGAAATTTCTGACCCCGCCCGGAGAACTCAACGAAAGCGCGCGCGTGAACGTGCGAGAGCAGCCGGATGTGCTCTGGCACAACCTGCGGCCGAGCTTTTGTCCCGCCGGTAGGTGGCCTGCGGATTCGAAACAGTCGCTGTACTTCAGCCAGCAATTCGCGGTTAACACGGCTTTTCAAGAGCTTGGTTCGAAAGGGCATGGGATTTTCGGTGTGAATGGGCCGCCGGGTACCGGCAAAACCACCTTATTGCGAGAGATGATCGCGTCCATTGTGGTTGAGCGCGCCAGAGCAATCGCCGCTTTAAAAAGTCCGCACGAAGCTTTCGAAGGGCAGGAAAGTTGGAAATCGGACCGCTATAACAGAACCATTTCCATCTGGAAAGAGCCATTTCGTGGGTTCGAAATCGTCGTCGCGGCAAGCAATAACCGGGCCGTTGAGAACGTCACCCTGGAGATACCTGCCGCCGACTCGGTTGACGCCGAGTGGCGGGCGGAATCGGATTACTTCGCCGATTTCGCGAAACGCATTCTCGCCGGGAGTAAGGAATCTGTGGAGGCGTGGGGTTTGATTGCCGCGCGGTTTGGGAATAAGAAGAACCGGCGGCGATTCAGAAGCAATTTCTGGTTCAGGGATGAGGAAGCGGGAGATGAACCAAACCGGGCGGATCTTGGGTTTGCGGAGTATCTGCGCACGCTCAAGACGCGGCCTTCCAACTGGAAGGAGGCGGTTCACAAATTCAAGCGGGCGGTCGAGGCGGAAGAGGCGATCAGGAATCGCCGCGAACAGGTTTGCCAGCTTCAGAGTGAGTTCGCATCGTTAAAGCAAACCGAGCGCGACAGCCGGGTGGATCAGGAAAACGCCACGGAGCAGCGAGCCCGGCATCAGCGCTTCAAGCCAGGACTGGTGGACGCTGTTTTCAGCGGTGGGGCTTCCTATCGCGAGTGGAGTGAACAGGACCGGACGCTCGCCGAAGAGGTCGCAGCGGCCGAGGATAAGTTAGGCAGAGCGCGGCATCGGTTGGCGGAGATCGAGCGTCCTCCGGAACGAGGCGAAGGACACGAAGAACGGGAACTCTCGTCGCCGTGGGCCGATGAAGAATGGAACCGGGCGCGCACTCGCGTGTTCCTCGAAGCGCTGCATTTGCACCGGGCCTTTATTGAATGCGTGCCGCAACGAATACGGCAGAACCTTTGGGCGGCCATGGACATTTTGAGTGGTAAAGTGCCTAAGAGCGCCGACTTGAAAGGCGTGGAATCTGCCTGGGCAACGCTGTTCTTTCTGGCACCGGTGGTGTCAACGACTTTCGCTTCTTTCGACAGGTTGTTCTCGCATCTGGGGCGCGAGTCGCTCGGCTGGTTAATGATCGACGAAGCGGGACAGGCCGCGCCGCAGTCAGCCGCTGGCGCTATCTGGCGTTCGAAACGCGTCATTGCGGTGGGCGATCCACGGCAATTGGAGCCGATCGTGAAACTGCCGTTCACCGCGCAGCAAGCGTTAAGACGGCACTTCAAAGTGGATGAGTTATGGTTGCCGTCACAAAACTCGGTGCAGAATTTGGTTGACCGTGTGACCAAGTACGGAACGATGATTGAATCGATTGAAGACGATTCTTCTATCTGGGTGGGGTCGCCGCTGCGAGTACACCGGCGATGCGAGAGGCCCATGTTCAATATTTCCAATGAAGTAGCCTACGGCGGTCAGATGGTCTATGCAACACCCGTGATGCCCGAGATCAGTCTAAGCCCGAGCCGCTGGCTGCATGTTGCGTCCGCCGAAGCCGAGCGGCAGTGGATACCGGATGAAGGTCTGATGCTGCAGGTTCTGCTAAGTGAACTGTTCCGCGAAGGACTTCGTCCGAACGACCTGCTGCTGGTGTCGCCGTTCAGAGCGGTCGCTGAAGAATTGAGGCGCATCGGCAAATTACACGGCGTGAAAAAGGCCGGCACAATACACGTGGCGCAGGGAGCCGAGGCGGATGTGGTCATTCTTGTTTTGGGAGGCGATCCTAAGAATCCGGGTTCGAAGGAGTGGGCTTCCAGCCGGCCCAACTTGTTGAATGTCGCGGTCAGCAGGGCGAAGCGAAGGCTCTACGTGATCGGGAATCGCAACGAATGGGCGCAGTATCCATACTTTTCCGAGGCGATCCGAATGTTACGCCGGGACAGTACTGAGAAGCAGCAAGCGGCGGGCCGCTGAACCTACGATCTAGTTCCCGTACACTATAGGAATTCCATGCAACTCCCCACTCGACGCAACAACGATTGGGCAATCGCCGCTTTATTGATCGCGGGATTCCTGTGTTTCTTTCCCGTCCATTCTCTGGCGCAGGCGGTCTCCGTTGCCGAAGTGGACGGCTATGTCATCGACCCGAGCGGCCAAGCCGTATCTGGAGCGCAGGTGCGGCTAACCGAAACCGGCACGGCGCAGGTCACCGGGCCGCGACGGATGGGCAGGGACGTTTCGCTCTCCCGAACCTTCCCGTCGGTTCTTATCAGCTCGAAGTGAGCGCGACTGGATTTAAGAATTACATTCAGGCCGGACTTACTCTGCAGGTTGGCAACACGGTTCAGACAAACGTCGCGATGCAACTCGGTTCGGTCTCGGAGAGCGTCGAAGTTGTTGCGAACACCGAAATGGTGCAGACGAAAGACAACTCGATCTCGCAGGTGATCGATCAGAAGCGTATCGTCGATCTGCTCTTGAACGGCAGAAATCCGACTCAACTGATCACGCTGACAGGAGCGGTAACAACGGCCCCCGGCGGGGATTTGACGGGGAGCAAGAATATTCAGGGATCAAACGGCTCGGGAACGTTTTCGGTAGCCGGAGGACAGGCGAACGGCACCAACTATCTGTTAGACGGCGGAGATAATAACGACGCGTTCAGCAATGTGAACCTGCCGCTCCCGTTTCCAGATGCGCTGCAAGAGTTCAGTGTGCAAACGAATGCCCAGGGTACACGTCAGCGGAGCAGTCCGCCGAGCCAGATTAGCTACATTCCGAATCAAGCCGTTCTGTCAACGGGCGACTTCACTTCTTACACCACTCCGGCTGTGCAGGGCGGTTGTCTTTCATCGGCTACGAAGCAAGTATTGAAAGACCGGAACGGCAATCCATTTCCCAACAACACGGTACCGGTTAGCCAATTCGATCCGGCGGCGCTGCTCATCGCGACGAAATACCTTCCCGCTACCACCGACCCTTGCGGCGGAGCGCAGTATGGAGTTCCCGCGAACAATCCCGACGATCAATGGATCGGCCGCGTTGACTACATACGCAGCGACAAGCACAGCATCTATGGGCGCTATTATCTATACGATTTCACGGCTCCGCCCACGTTTGATGGAACGAACCTGCTGACCACTACGGCGGCGGGCAATCAGGACCGGTCGCAGACGGCAACTTTCGGCGATACCTATAGCTTCAGCGCCACGATGCTGAATTCATTCCACGCTACCTTTGACCGCAGGCGCGATAATCGCGGCGGCACGGCCAACATGATCAGCCCGGACACTCTGGGGGATTCATATCACCAGCTTGTTCCTGATTTTCTCCAGGTGAGTATACCCAGCTATTTCAACGTTGGCTGCGGAACGTGCGCGTCGGGGCATTTCAATGTGAATGATTATCAGGTTTCGGACGACTTCACGATCATTCGCGGAAAGCATCAATTTGGATTCGGAGTAGATGGACGCCGAGGCGGCTATTTTCCCGCTCGCCGGAACCTAAGTGAACATTCCTCCCAATCTAAGTCCGACATACACGATGCAGTGGAATCTCAGTTATCAGCGGCAGATCAGCCGGGACTGGTCACCGTGAATCATCTTGGCAACGCAACGAGGCACATCTGGGGCGCACGCGTTATCAACCCGGCGCTGTTCATTCCAGGTAATTGCGGAGTCTCCAAAGGCAAACCAGTGTCGTGTTCTAGCACCGGGAATACTAACCAACGCCATCTGCTGAACCAGTTGAACCCGGCGCAGGGACGCTACTACAGCTCTATCGTGCTTGCCCATACCTTCACTTTGTTGAGCAACTACACTTGATCTCACTGCATCAGCGATCTCGATTTCCAGGGCGAGCTGGCCGGAACTCTCTATCAGAATCAGAACTACCGCTCGGGCGAGAAGGGAAGCTGTATATTCGACCATCGCAGCATTTTCAATACTTCGGTCGTGGCGGTCAGTACCGGATTCGGAACCGGGTTTGCGAAAGCGCTAACCAACAACTGACAGTTCTCGCCCATCGTTACGGCGAGTTCCGGCTCGCCATTTACCATCACGGGCGGCAGCGATGTATCGCTGACTGGCGGAGGGAACGACTGGCCGAAATCTGGTGCTGCGAATGCGGTTCCGGCGCAACGGTCGATTAAGTCGTGGTTCAACCAGGCGGCCTTTTAAGTTCAACCGGCAGGCACGTTCGGCAATCTGGGACGGGATGCCTTGAACCTGCGGGGAACGTGGAACATCGATCTGTCGTTAAGCCGGATCTTCCAGTGCACGGAGAGGTGGAACCTGGAGGTTTGGGGCGATGCGTTCAACATTGTAAATCACGGCAATTGGATACTCACCTCCAGGACTGCGCAGAGCATCACCAGCACGACATTCGGTCAGATCACGAATTTCGGCAGCCCCAGAATCATTCAGCTTTCGATGAAGTTGAATTTCCTAAGAACTGCCGGAGTCTGTCCGCCCTACTCGTCGCGGAGGGCGATCGCGGGATCTATCCGGGCGGCCTGCATCGCGGGAATCAGACAGGCGCAACCGGCAACGGCCAGGATGAGCAACGGAATCAAGATGAACGTCAAAGGGTCGTTCGCTGGAACTCCGTAAAGCCAGGACCGGAGTGCGCGAGTGAGCAGAAGAGCGACTGCGACACCACCGCCCAGACCTAAAAGAACGAGCGTCAGACCCTGACGGCCGATCATGAAAAGTACCTGCCGAGGCGATGCACCGATCGCCAGGCGCAGGCCGATTTCCGTCGTTCGCTGGCGAACCGCGTAGGCCATAACGCCGTAGATTCCGATCATCGCCAGGAAGACGGTGAGACCGGCAAAGCTTGTCATCAGGACCATTTGGAAGCGGCGCTGCGCACTCGCTTCGGCGACCCGCTCGCCCATCGTGTGGATATCATCGAGTGCCAAAGCGGGATCCAAATCGTGCAGAACTTTGCGGACTGGGGGCACCAGCAAGTCAGGCGGAAGCTTTGAACATAGAGCGTAGTGCAAGTTCCAAGCGTTGAAGCCGGGCCGATACGGCCAGAAAAACGCGGGCCGCGGCTTTCCTTCCAGAGTGGAGTGCCGCACATCTTCAACGGCCCCAACGATCTGAGACCACGGTCTATTTGGACCCATGCGGACTTCTGCGCCTAGTGGTTCGACGCCACGTAAATAGGTCTTTACGAATGCCCGGTTGACGATCACTGCGGTGCTGACCTCTTTTACATCGCGTTGATTAAGATAGCGTCCCGAGAGGAGATGCATTCCAAGCGCACCGATGTAGCCGGGAATCACCACACGGGAATCGATCAAATCGTGAGTGTCCGGGTGGCCTTTGATCTGCACGGGGCCAATACTTTCGGAATGATCCAAGGGTATATCGTCACCAGCGCCTGCCTCTATGACTCCCGGCAGATGCCGAAGACTCTCAAGGAAACGCATGAAAAACGCGGTGCGCTGCTCGGGCTTGCTGTAGCGGCCGTCGAGCGGCAAGCTCATGGTGAGCGTGTCACTCGAAAACCCGTCATCCTGGGTCTGCAACTTGATATAGGAGCGAATCAGCAAGGTGGCTCCGATCAACAGAATAAAAGAAAGCGCCACTTCCACGGCGATAAGTGAGTGGCGCAGGTGGCTCGACGTTCCGGCTGTTCCCTTGTTGCCGCCCTGCCTGAGCAGATCGCTGAGACTGGGGCGTAAGGCGGCAAGCATAGGAGCAAGACTGAAGATGCCGCCGCTCAAGAGAGTGATCGCTGCAGCTACCGCGAGGACGTGAAGGTTTACGGAGGTCTGCGCGAAGCGAGGAATGTTGCCGGGATTAAGCCGCGCCAAGAGGCGAACGGCGCCGAACGACAACAGCACACCCAAGCAACCGCCAAGAAGAGCCAGCACCAACGATTCTGTGAAGAGCTGGCGCATCAAACGGGTGCGGCCGGCTCCGAGACCCGCGCGCAACGCGATTTCCTGCAGCCTGCCAGTTACGCGCGCAAGCAAAAGATTGGCTACGTTTCCGCAGGCAATCAGCAAGACCAGAGCGACCGCTCCAAGCAGCAGCCACGTGACAGGACCGAGGATTGTTTCCTGAAGCGAAACGACCAGAGCCTGCCAGCCTTGCGCCAGAGGCCCGCTATAAAGAAGATCCAACCGCTTCTGCATCGCTTCAAGTTCAGTCTGCGCTTGCTGCAGAGAGGCGCCAGGGCGCAGGCGAGCAACCGCCGCATCGGCGCCTTGAAAGTTAACGCGATCCGTTTTCTCGCCGGCGGAAAGGGCTAGAGGGGCCCAAATATCTGTTTGGCCGAAGCCCGGAGCCACATAGGGAATATCGCCTTCAAATGGGTAGCCGAAAGACTTGGGCATGACGCCGACAATCGTGTACTCGTCTCGATTGAGAGTGATTCGTTTACCAATCACAGCCGGAGAAGCTGAAAATCTCGCGTGCCACAACCTATCACTGATCACGGCTACGTCACTGTGGCCGGGTATATCGTCGGCAGGCTGGATGGCGCGGCCTAGATGCGGCTTCACTTCAAGAGTATGGAAAAAATCCCCAGTGACAAACGCAGAGCCCACGCGTGCAACTTTTCCAGCGCTTCCCAGATTGAGAGTTCGCTGCCTGAGCAGGGCCATCGAAGAAAAAGAGTGGCTCATGCGACGCCAATCGTAGAAATCGGGGTAGTTGGGTGCGAGTTCGCGCGGTGCGTTCCCTCCAAAGTGAGGATTCGGCGTCCACAGATAGACCAAACGGGACGGATCTCCATACGGAAGAGGCCGCAGTAACACGGCATTCACGAGGCTGCATATCGTAGTGACGGCGCCGATGCCTAAGCCGATTACAAGAATCGCGACGGCAGCGAAACTGGTGTTCTTACGCACCTGCCGGCAAGAGAAGCGGCAATCCTGAAGAAGGTCGTTGAACCATCTGGCGACACTGACGTCGAGAGTTGTTTCAAAGTGACGGGATGGATTACCGAATCGGCGACGCGCCTCCGAGATCGCCTCGATCGGATTCATTCCGTTAGCGCGTTGCTCCTCTTCGAGCAGATGGAGATGAGTTTCGAGTTCCTGCTGTATGTCGTCGCTTAGTTCGCGGGCGAAAATACTTTTCCAAAGTTTTGAAAGGTACCCCATGTGGAACTCGGTTAAGCAAGTTTCAGGACCTGCGCCACGGCGCCCGTCAGTTCAATCCATCGATTTTGCTCTTCCTCCAACTGGCGCAGTCCGAGCGGTGTGATTTTGTAGAGGCGTGCCTTGCGATTGGTCTCCGTGAGGCCCCACTCGGCCTTCAACCACTTTTCGTTTGTCATGCGGTGCAGAGCCGGGTAGAGTGAACCTTCTTCTATACGAAGCCGGTCGCCCGCAAGAGCGTGAATCCGCTGAGCAATGGCATAGCCGTGTGACGTTTTAGATTTGGCTAGCACCTTTAGGATCAACAGATCGAGCGTTCCCTGCAAACGATCATTGCTATGCTTCGGCACGGGTTCAGCTTATCACGGCCAGCTATGCATAGCCAACTGTGGTCCGTACCCTGCCACCTTAGCTGTTCTTCTTTTCCAGTTCTGCGACGCGGAGCTCCAGGAAGCGTATTGTTCTCAGCATTTCGGGCAAACGCGAAAACGTAGCGGACGCTCGCAGCCAATCGCGCGAGTCGAAGGCGGGCGATCCACTGACAATCGCGCCTTCCGGCACATCGTGACCGATACCCGACTGCGCCCACACGATGGCGTTCTTGTGCACGGTGACATGGCCGGCAGATCCGGTCTGCCCCGCCATGATGACGTTTTCTTCCAAAACCGTACTGCCCGCGAGACCCGTTTGACCGCAGATGATGTTGTCTTCTCCAATGACACATGCATGGCCGATCTGGCAAAGACTGTCGATCTTCGCGCCTCGTTTCACGCGTGTTTCGCCTATGGTGGCGCGATCGATTGAAGTTAAAGTCTGGATCTCAACATCGTCTTCAAGGACGGTAATTCCCGACGGAACGATCTTGTGTTGACGGCCATCGTTTCCTTTAGCGAAGCCGAAACCGTCGCCGCCGATGACCACGCCGTTATGTAACGTGACACGGTTGCCGATGCGTGTGTACTCGCGTACGGAGACGTGTGAATGCGCGGTGAAGTCGTCGCCAATCGTGCAGCCATCGTAGATGACTGCGTGCGGAAAGAGAACGGCATTCGCGCCGATGGCGGTGTCTTCACCAATAACGGCATAAGCGCCGATGGACGCGTTCTGCCCGATGCTGGCCGTTTCGGCGATGCAGGCCGTTGGATGAATGCCTGGTTTCGGTTTCGGCGGTTGATAGTAAAGCGCAAGCGCGCGAGAGAAGTCGTAGTACGGGTTGGAAGAGACAAGCGTCGCGGCAGATACGTCCGCCAAAACGTCTGAAGCAATAACGGCTGAAGCACGCGTCGATTTAACCTTCGGCGCGTACTTCAGATTTGCGAGAAAAGTTATTTCGCCCGGGCCAGCCTTCTCGATTGTGGAGACGCCCACGATTTCAGTTTCCGAATCGCCGGCCAACTTGCATCCCAGCAAATCCGCGAGTTGGCCCAGTCTGTAGGACGGCATGATTTACGATTCGGCGACCACCGGATTCCGCAGCTCACCAATTGCGGGAATCTTCACAATGACATCGTCGCCGGGCCGAAGATAACGCGGTGGCGTCCGGGCCATTCCTACACCGGAAGGCGTTCCGGTCGAAACGATATCACCCGGTTCCAGCGTGAAGACGCTCGAAAGAAACGAGATCAGATCGGGAATTTTAAAAATTAATTCGCGGGTGTTCGAATTTTGCAGGACTTCGCCATTGATCTCCATGCGAATATCCAAATTGTGCGGATCGGCTATTTCATCCGCTGTGATGATCCAGGGACCCATGGGAGCGAACGTATCGAATGTTTTGCCCATCAGCCATTGCGTGGTGGCGCGTTGATAATCGCGGGCGCTCACGTCGTTGACGATCGTGTATCCAAAAATGTGATTTGCCCAGTCTTCGGACTTGATGTGACGGCCGCCGCGTCCAATGACAAAGGCGAACTCCGCTTCGTAATCAGGCGCCTTCGAGACCTTTGGCAGGACGATATTCGCTCCAGGTCCAATCACGGAAGTCGCGAACTTGTTGAAGATGGTGGGCACGGTAGGGATTTCGGCGCCCGTTTCTTTGGCATGATCCAGATAGTTGAGGCCCACGCAGATAAGTTTCCGGGGCTTCGGAATCGGAGCGAGTAGCTTGACGCTGTCTAACGATGGCGAAGACTTCGCGGCGGAAATCAACTTCTCTACTTTGCCGCGACCCTCAGGCCCGGACTCAATAACCTGGAGCAAAGAATCGAGACCCGCCGGCGAAAGATCGACGACTGTATTGTTCCCGGCGACAACTCCTGGCCGGGCTTGTCCATTAACTTCAAAAGTGACGAAGCGCATCGTTGTTATGGTATCTAGGTGCGAGAATGCGGTTTAGCCGTGGGCGCGCCCGTGCTGCTAATCGCGATGCTTCTGAGTGGCTCTGTAGCGTTCTCACGCCCCGCGCCAAGTATCGACGCCGAGCACCTTCTTCAGAAGATAACCAAGTCTCTTTACACGGGCGACGGCGACGCAAGCATCGCGCGGGACGTTGACAACGTAACGCTCACAGAGCGCTTCACCGGCGAAGAGTTTCGACTGCTGAATAGGGAAGGAATAGGACCCGAAACATCCGAAGCTTTGCGACGGCTCATCGAAAGATCTGGCTCGTTACCATTGCCTCCGGAGAAGGTCGTCGATCTCCAAACTCCAACGGATCGAGACATCCGGCGTATCTTTCGAATGATGGTGGAATACGCGGCGGGCTACGTACGCGGCCTGGTGGATTTCTCGTGCCAGCTCAATACCCAGAAACTTTCCTCGAAAGCCGGCGCGAAAGCAAAATGGAAGCTGATTCGAACCACCGTGCAGACGGTCCGCTATCGCGCTGGACGGGAGATATACGAATCAAAGCGCGGGAGAGAAATCCCCCAAGGCCGCGGTTACGGCACGCCGGGGGAATTCAACAGCTCAGGAGAATTTTCCGGGGTGATGAGTGGGGTGTTTTCCGCAGCCACCAAAACGCGGTTTCAGTGGGATCACTGGGAAGTAGTGTCGGGACGAAAGCTTGCGGTATTCAGTTTTGGCGTGGATGCAGAGTACTCGCGGTATGAGATCGAAACCAGTGAGCGCTCGGACCCGATGTTGCGAGACAGAGTTTTCTTCCCGTCATACCGGGGATGGGTTTATGCCGATCCTAATTCCGGCACGGTGAGACGGATGCTTGTGCGGACTATGATCCCGGATAAGTACACAATGCGCGAATCGACTAACATACTCGACTACACCGACGTGGAGATCTCCGGCAAGACGTATCCGTTGCTAACTTACGCGATTACGTACATGTTCAACATCACCGGGAAAAGCGGGACGAGAGTCCTGCTTGATAAGGAATTTTCGAATTACCGGAAGTTTGATGCAGATTCGAGATTAATTGTCGGTCCCTAATCTCAGGGCAATTCTACTTTGCTGTGGTCGCCAAGTTTTTTTGGATCTTTGGTGATGTAGGCGACGGCGAAATTGAACGCCTGGCCCACGGCAGTTCCCGGCGAGTCCCAATACTCGGCGCGCTCGACGTGAACTTTCAGCAGCGTGAGTTCCGGATCGCCTTTGCCATTTGAAAAGAACACCTTGTAAGGCGGTTTCCAAAGCTCATCAATTTTCGTGCGGTCGCGAACGAGCTACCCTTTGCCGGAGGCTGAAATATCACTACTGTCCGGCTAACCTAAACTCGAAAGCCGCCCTGACGGAACTCGACCCAAACATCAAGGGAACGCTGGAATCGAAATTCCGGGCCATACCGCTATCCCGTTTACCAACATCAAGCCATTTCTCGAAACCGCCATCCAGGATTTCGTCAACTATAAGACCGCCAAAGCCGCCTAACACGGTAATTTCGCGTAGGGCACCCCGGCGTAAGTCAGCTAACGGAATGCGGCGCTACCTCCGCCTCAAACACGCGATACCGCTCCGCATCCTTGCGCTTCAGTTCCAAACCCAGTCCTGGGCGCGATCCATCCGGCTTTAACGTTCCGTTCTTAGCCTGAATTGCGCCGTCGAAGATCATGCTCTCGATCCGGACATGGTCGTGAAAGTATTCGACGTTGATGGCGGCGGGTGCGGCACAGCACAGTGTCGCGTGAATGGAAGGCGAGGTGTGCGCGGAGAGCGGCAGGTGATACGTCTCGCAAATTCCGCCAACCTTCATGAAGTTGGAGACGCCTCCACAGCGCGTCACATCGGCCTGCAAAACATCGACGGCCTTCCCTTCAATGAGCAGGCGGAAGTCGTCGAGCACGTAACAATACTCGCCTGCCGCAATGTTCATGATCGCGGGGGCGCGCTCCACCATCAGATGCAATCCAATGCGGTCGTCGGAGCTGACAGGCTCTTCGAACCATGTCACGCCTAAGTCGCCAAATTCTTGTGCTTTGTGTAGGGCCTGCTTGCGGGAGTAAGCGCCATTAGCATCCACATAAAGTTCCGCCCTGCCCTCCAAGGCTTTCTGCACCGCTGTCACGCGCGGCACGTCCTGCCCCGGTTCACGGCCGATCTTCATCTTTACGGCTTTGATGCCCTCGGACGCCCAGCCCGTTAATTGGTCTACGAGTTCTCTTTCCGAATAGGAGGTGAAACCGCCGCTCCCGTAGGCCGCGACTTCCTCCCGCATACGCCCGAGGAGGTTGATGAGCGGCAGTTCCAGAAGCCTGGCCTTTAGATCCCAAAGGCAGTTATCGATAGCCGCAATGGCCGTCGATACCAAGCCCGGTTTGCCCATGTTCCGGACATGAATACCCATCGCGGTAGCTAGTGCCGGAATATCGAACGCGTCGCGCCCTAAGACAACTTTCTCCAGCAGTTCCTTGGCGACGGAAGCCGCGGGTTCGGTGCTATAGCTGAACGCCAGCCCTGTGGTGTTCCCGGCCGTGAGTTCGACAATGACGATTGTCGTCGCATCCCAGACCGCGGTGCCGTCGGACTCCTGCGGATCGCTCGTCGGTATGCGGTACGCCGAGATGTTCCCCGATAGGATCTTTGCTTCTGATGCCTTTTGCATTTATGTCAACTCCGGGTTCCAGAAATTAAGACCGTGCGGCCAGCCAAACGTAACGGACCAAATGAATGCTTCGAGGCACATATCGTTCGGCAACTGTGGAGTTTGACAGGCCTATCATCGCGCAACACTTCCTGGTTCAGCACGTCTACGCTATGGATGCTGCCAGCTCTGAAAGAAGCCGCGGCCGTCGCGGCGGAACACATTCGCGATGGTCGATTTCAACGTTCCATGGCCTTAGTTACCGCCGGCTCTAGTTTTATAAGTGGACTTGAAGTCGCGTATGAGCATTACAAGGGCAGTTACAGCAATCCCATCATGTACACGCCCGTGCTTCTAAGCGGTGCACTAACCGGGGCGGGTGTTTGGGGCGTGTTCAGCGAACGAGCCGCGCGAAGTGTACTCCGGGTAACGGCGCTGGTGACATTAGTCGATGGCGTAACTGGATTCGGCTTCCATATCCGCGGCATTCATCGCAAGCCGGGGGGATGGCGGCTTCCCATCACAAATATGATCATGGGGCCGCCCATCTTCGCACCACTCTTGTTTGGCACGGCCGCTTATTTAGGCTTTATGGCGTCCTATCTCAGACGAGAGGACGAACATAAACTGCTGCCCACCCGGAATTACAAGGAGGGCTGGCGGCGCGAACTTCACCAAGGGAAATTCCAAAAGCATCTCGCGGCGGTTTCCGCAGCATGGGCCATTTTCTCTGGCTTTGAGGCCTGGTATTCGCATTACAAAAGTAACTTCCGAATTTGGGCGCAATGGACTCCCGTGATCCTCGCGCCCATTCAAGTAGCGGCATCCATTGCAGCTGTCTATAACAAACGTGCCGCCCGGACTCTACTGCCCGCTTCTTCCGCACTGGCGATCCTCGACGGCACGGTCGGATTTGGCTATCACGTACGCGGCGTTCTCCGAAGGCCGGGTGGAAAAAAGAAGTGGCTCTACAACATCCTCTATGGACCGCCCATCTTTGCGCCGCTGCTCTTCGCCGCTTGTGGGGCGTTGGGGTTGCTCGCGAGCGTTCTGCGTAGGGAAAACGATGATTAAGAGAAAACAGCCCGGCTACTATCAGGGGTTCAGCACCTTGGGGCAACGTAAGTTCTGGGACGCGGCTACGCGGACGGTGGTTGAAGACCGCTTGAATAACGTGCCCGCAATTCGCTTCTTCAGCGCGGAAGAACTGCCCATCGTCACGGCGGTGTCGGAACGCATTCTGCCGCAGGACGACAGGCTTCCGGAGTACAGAATTCCCATCGTCAACTATATGGACGAGCGGCTCTTCGCAAACAGGATTCACGGCTATCGCTACGAAGATATGCCGTCGGATCAGGAAGCGTACCGCCTTGGGTTGCGCGCCATCGACGAAACGGCGCGCGTAATTACCTCACGGGCATTCGTCGATCTCGACACGCTGAACCAGGATCTGATCCTCAAGTCCGTGCACGATGGCACCAAACTCGCGGCTCACGAGATTTGGGCAAAGATGTCGATCGACCGCTTTTGGGAATTGCTGGTCGGCGATTGTGTGGCGGCTTACTACGCGCACCCCTGGGCGTGGGACGAGGTTGGCTTCGGCGGTCCCGCGTATCCGCGAGCTTACACGCGCCTCGAAGGAGGATTGCCGGAACCGTGGGAAGAGAATGAGCAACGCTACGAATGGGCTGCCCCCCCCGACTCGATCTCCGACGTTTACGAAAAGACCGGCGGTGCAGGTAAACAGAGTCATCAGGGTCAGGGAGGCTCACATTGAAGAGTCCGCTGTTCGGCAGGTTCGAGCCTCCTCACGACAACAAGAAAATATTGGGACCGCTCCAGCGCATTTCAAAGCAGATGAAGCGCTTTCCGGAAAGCGAAGCTGTAGATTACGTGGTCGTCGGGGTGGGCTCCGCCGGCGGAGTGCTGCTCCAGCGCTTGGCGAAAGCCGGTTTCAAAGTGGTCGGTTTAGAAGCCGGGCCATTTTGGGACACCGAACGCGATTGGGTCAGCGATGAGGCCGGTTCTCACAATCTCTATTGGAACGATCTGCGCATCACCGGTGGGCAGGACCCTCTCGCATTGGGAGAGAACAACAGTGGCAAAGGCGTCGGCGGCGGTTCGGTTCATTGGGCCTCCTTCGCGCCCCGGTTTCATCCTTCCGACTTCCGCGTTCACACGGAGGACGGTGTCGGAGCAGATTGGCCGATTTCCTATGACGACATCAAGCCGTATTACGAGCTGTTAGAGCGTGAGCTTCCGGTTGCGGGACCCGCTTATTTCCCGTGGGGCCATCCGCACGGTTATCCATACGGGCCGCATCCCCTCGGTGGGGTGGGCGACGTACTCGTCCGCGGCTGCACCAAACTAAACATCCCCGTCTGCGCGGGAGGTCCCGTTGCTATCTTGTCCGGCTCCCATGGCGACCGGCCCCACTGTATCTACCGTGGCTTCTGCATACAAGGATGCAAGGTGGGCGCAAAAGCCAGCACGTTGATTACTCACGTTCCCGAAGCTCTGAAGCATGGGGCGGAAATACGCGATCTCTCCATGGCCTTCCGTATTTCCATGCAGAGCAAGACGCGCGTGAACGGCGTCCACTATTACGATCGTGACGGCAACGAGCATTTTCAGCGGGCGAAGGCCGTCATCGTCTCCGGGTATGCTATCGAGACACCGCGCCTGTTGCTGAACTCCGCGTGTCCCGGCCACGAGCACGGCCTCGCGAATTCGAGCGATACTTTGGGCCGTTATCTGATGGCACAAGCGGGAAACGTAGTGCTTGGCCGGTTTCACGATCTGATCCGCATGTACAAGGCTCCTCCGGCTCACGCGTTAACGGAAGAATTCTACGAGACCGATTGGCGGCGCGGCTTCGCGAGAGGGTTTGCCATTCAAACCGTGGGTCCTTTGCCCATCGCATTCGCCAAACAGATGATGATCGCGAAAGGCGCATGGGGTTGGGGCATGCGGCGCGTCATGATGGACTACAACCATTGGGCCGCGCTCGGTGTGCTCGGAGAGATTTTGCCGTGGGCAGACAACCGCGTTCAACTCGCGTCGGACAAAGATCGCTTCGGTATTCCCGTCGCCAAGGTTACGTTCGATCTTCACGACAACGATAAGAAGCTGATTGAATATGGAAAGAACACGGTGATGGAAGTGATGCGCGCAGCCGGTGCCGAAGAGGTGGTGCAAGAGTCTCGTTACGCCCATCTGGTCGGGGCCGCCCGCATGGGAAAAGATCCCGCTAAATCGGTTGTTGACGGGTACGGTCGCACGCACGACATCTCGAATCTCTTCGTTTGCGACGGAAGCGTGATGCCGACCCAAGGCTCGGCGAATCCCGGCCTCACGATTCAATCACTCGCAGCGCGTACCGCCGACTACCTCATCTCACAAGGCGATACAATCTTCACCTCGGAAGAGCGGGACATGACTCGGCCACCTATTCGGAAGCACCTCTCCCCTGAAGGGACCTTCAGTAAAGGCGTCCCGGTATTTGCGTAGCCGCTGTCATACTGGAAGAGAATACCCGGGCCGCGTGATGATCGACGGTCCACGCATTGAATGAAAATCATAGTTTCTGTAAAGCAGGTTCCAGCCCGCGATTCCGCCCTGCGCGTCCATAGCAGTGGTAACCGGCTGGATGCTGGCGATCTCTCTTACGAGATGAATGAGCCCGATGCCTACGCCCTCGAAGAAGCCCTTCAACTGAAGGAAAAGCTCGGCGGCGAAGTCATTGCACTCTGTGCCGGTCCGCAGCGTGCCACTCAGACGATTCGTGAGGCTCTGGCAAAAGGAGCCGACCGGGCAATTCACGTTGAGCTTGCCGAAGGAGTCGAACTCGACGCTCTCGAAACCGGTCGGTTGCTCGCGAAGGCCGTGCAATCCGAATCGCCGGATCTCATTCTTACCGGTCTGCAATCGGATGATATGGGCTACGGACAGACGGGCGTCATCATGGCTGAACTGCTCGGATTCTCGCACGCAACAATCGTGATGGAAGTAACTCCCGAAGGCGGCGCCGTTCGCGTGAAGCGTGAACTGGAAGACGGCTGGTTCCAGAATGTCGTATTACCCCTGCCCGCTGTTCTCACGATTCAATCCGGCATAAAGAAACTGCGGTATGCGACGTTGATGGGGATCAAGAGGGCTAAAACCAAAGAGGTCAAGAATCTGAGTGCCGCAAGCCTGGGGGTTGACCTCAAGCCAGAGACAATCACGAAGCGCATCTATTTACCCGAGCGCAGCAAGACTAGCCAGATCTTTTCAGGCGATGCTCGTCAGGCTGCTCAAAAGCTTGTCGAAAAACTCAGATTCGAGGCACGCGTTTTATGAGTGTCCTTGTGGTCCTGGAGCAACGGGACGGCAAGTGGAATCGTCTTTCCTTCGAGGCGCTTGCTGCCGCTCAGAAAATCGGAGAGATCCTCAACCTTACCGTCGAAGCTACGGTCCTCGGTTCAAATATAGAACCGCTGACTAACGAGCTTGCTTCTTACGACGTCTCGAAGGTCATCGCCATCAAAGATAACGCGCTGGGGGAATACACGCCCGACGCTTATACAACTGCGCTGGAACAACTGATAAAAGCGAAGCAACCCAAGGTTGTCGTCTTCCCACACACCTATCAGGTCCGCGACTATGCACCAAAACTCGCCGCGCGCTTCGGTAAAGCTTTCATCAGTGACATTATCGGCGTAAGTTCAGAGAATGGACAACTGATCTGCGTACGCCAGCTATTCCAAGGTAAACTGAACGCGCAAGTGACGGCAGCCAGCGAGCCCCAATTCATATCCGTGCAAGCCGGAGCTTTTCGCGCCGCCCAGCCTGCCGGGTCCACAATTTCTATTCAGGAGTTCCCGGTTCGAATCGATCCATCGCAGATCCGCGGCAAGTCCGAAGCTCCGTTCCGTGAAGCGCAGCGCTCTGTTGATCTGGGTGCGGC
Source organism: Acidobacteriota bacterium (assembly GCA_030853405.1). Lineage (GTDB taxonomy): Bacteria > Acidobacteriota > Terriglobia > Bryobacterales > Bryobacteraceae > Bog-105. The sequence continues at coordinate 20,540 of JALYVD010000343.1, forward strand.
CGACCTGATTGTCGCCGTCGGACGCGGAATCAAGGAGAAAGACAATCTCCCGGTAGTGGAAGCGCTGGCTCAGGCACTCGGCGCGGAATTGGCCGCCTCCCGGCCGATCTGCGATAACGGCTGGCTGCCCATGGAGCGGCAGGTGGGAAGCTCCGGGCAAACTGTTTCGCCCAAGGTTTACTTCGCGGTCGGCATCTCCGGCGCCATTCAACATTTGGTCGGTATGAAGGGTTCTAAAACTATCGTCGCGATTAACAAGGACGAAAGCGCCCCCATTTTTGAGGCTGCCGATTATGGAATCGTGGGAGACTTGTTCGAGGTTGTTCCGGCATTAGTGGAAGAAATTAAGAAGGCAAAATCGTAAGCCTCATGGCTAAAATGAAAGGCTGCGGTATGCGGCGGTATGTCCTGTTAGCGCTGTGCGCCGCAAGCGTTATGACGCTCGCTGGCTGCAAGAAATCCGTGTCTTCCGATGTCGCCGCTTCCGTTAACGGCCGCCCCGTGAAGTACCCCGAACTTGACAGGATCATCGCCGCTCAATTTCCGAACACTCCGCTGAAAGCAAACGACGATCAGACGACTGAATTGCACCTGGAGACTCTACGCACCCTCATTGATCAGGAGATTATGCTACAGCGTGCCGAGAAGGAAGGTCTCCTTGCTTCGGACGGCGATGTCGATGCCAAATACAACGAATTGAAGGCTCCGTATACGCAAGAGGAATTCCAGAAGCTGCTGGCACAGCGCAAAATGAGTTCAGAAGAGTTCAGAGCGCAAGTTCGCCGGGAACTCAGCGTACAGAAACTTTTCAACAAGGAGATTGGATCGCATATCTCAATCTCCGACGCGGAGGTGACGGCCTTTTACAACGCGAACAAGGCCAATTATAATCTCGCGGAAAACCGTATCAGACTTGCACAAATTCTCGTGACTCCCACGCCCGATCCGGATGTTCATAACCTTAAGAACGATAAAGCGCAGAACGACGAGCAGGCCCGCAACAAAATTCAGATGATTGAGTTGCGCCTTCGCCAGGGCGAAGACTTCGCGGCAATCGCGCAGAACTATTCGGAGGATCCGAAATACGGTCCGAATGGCGGCGATCTCGGCTACATACCCGAATCCGCATTGGACAAGACCAATCCGGAGTTGAGAAAGGCTATTCTCAACATGATCCCCGGCCAGGTCTCGCCCGTTCTCCACACTGCCGAGGGTTATCGGATTTTGAAGTTGCTTTCGAGAGAACCCGCCGGCCAGCGTGAGTTGAGCGATCCGCGCGTGCAGGAAGATATTCGCCGCACTCTATTTCAGCGCAAGGACCAACTCCTTAGAAATGCATTCTACGAAGTCGCGCGGGATCAAGCGAAGGTAACGAACTATTACGCGGACTCGGTACTGAACAGCAGAGATAAGAAGTAGATTGCGGCCCCAACGATGAGCGGGCCGAGCCTAGTCCAAAAATTTTTGAGTTCTTTCCGGCAGCGGCGCATGGCGTTGCTCGAAAAAACCTTCTCCATCACGGAACAGACGCGCGTTCTAGATGTCGGCGGCTCACCAGATATTTGGGCGTTTGCGACGGTGCAGCCGCAGTTAACGATTCTGAACTTCCCTACCGCTCTCCTGCGCGGGAATGCGCCAGTGCAATTGGTGGCTGGCGATGGCTGCCAGCTTCCTTTTAAGAATACCGCCTTCGATCTTGTCTTCAGCAACTCGGTGATTGAACACGTGGGCAGCGGCATTAATCAACAGCGATTCGCTGAGGAGATCGCACGAGTGGCACGTTCCTATTGGGTGCAAACACCTAATCGCGGATTCCCCTTTGAACAGCACATGATGTTGCCGTTTGTCCATCAGTTGCCTAAGCGATGGCAGCGTCCGGTGGTAGAACGAATCACGGGCTGGGAACTTATTGTACGACCCTCAAAGGAAGTCCGGAAATATTACGTCAACCACTTCCTGAACGAGCTAAAACTTCTAAGTGCTCCTGAACTTTCAACCCTCTTTCCGGACGCGAAAATCGTCTCTGAACGCACGTTTGGTATTCCTAAATCTCTGATTGCCGTTCGCAGAGCCTAACGCTTCACTTGCGCTTGCTTGTGAATTTGCGTCATGTATTCCCGTATGTAGTTACGATACTCGAAGGGAATTTCGTCACGATTGATTTCGCCGCCCCGATCCGCGTGATGCCCCATTTTCTGTGAGTACTGCGTCTGAAGTTGCTGCTGCTTCGATGATTTTTCAACCGTCATCTCACCTGTCACGCTGGCAGACCGCTTCCCGATGATTTCGGCCAATCGCCCCATGGCCTTCAACTGTTCCGCCTCGCTCAGACGCTTTTGCCCATCCTGCCGTCCGGCTCCAGACTGCGAGTCAGAACTTTTCCCCTGCGGCCCTTGATCTGAATCCGCCCCCACTCGTGAAGTCTTCTCCGCGGTTTGACTCTGCGCCTGGCCTTCGGAGGTGGGATCCATTTTCTGTTGCTGTGCGTCGGGCGACTGCCCCGTCTGGTCTTTGGAGTCCGTACCCGGCTGCTCGCGCTTCTCTTGGCTCGACGAGTTTCGCCCCTCATGCGATTGGTTCTGCGACGGAGAACTTTGGCGCATCTTTGCCACCGCTCCGGCAAGCGCGTCCTTCATTTTGTCCAGCAGCCCGGGGGATTGCTGGTCCGAACCATGTCGCCCAGTCTGTTGCCCAGCCTGTTGGTCCTGCCTTGATGAATCCGCCGCAGTGGATTGATGTTCGTCTGCATTCGCACGCTCGGAAGCCGACGGAGAATCGCTCGCGCTTTGCTCGTTCGAGCCCGCGTTCTGCTCGCCGCTCTGACCGTTTAAACCTTGGCCGGGCTTCGATTCGCGCTTCGAGTTCTCGTTCCTCGGCTCAGCCTCCGAGTTGCGAAATTCGGGAGGCAATGATTCTTCATCCCGCAACGCTGAACGGGCGGCACTCTTTTTGACAAGCTCTTGCGCTACCCGGTCATTGGCCACGCTCAATCGCATCGAGACGAACGGCGATTTCAGACTCAAACTTTGGGTCACCAGATAACGAATTGCAAATAATCCCAAAACCGCGCACGCCATGGCGCCCGCTACCGTCCAGGATCTCCGCCGTACAAAAGGAAACGCACGCGCCGCTTGTACGCTTCGTGCAAGTTCTTCCGCGCTGCGGACCTGATGCCCGGCAACGCCCGGATTGAATTTGGTCTCTGATGTAAGCAGGAACCATGCGGTGGAAAGCGAATCGTCCGACGCCAGACTTTCGTCCAGGAGTTGCGCCACCTTGTAGCGATCTACAACTCTGCCCCGGACTCGAACGGCGCCAACGGTCAGACCGGCAGCGGCCAGCAGCAAGAGCCAGTACCACTCCAGGATCTGCGTCCCTACGAGGAGCATCAGAATGGCGCCCGCGAAGACCACAGATAGCGTTAGCCCAAGTTCTTCAACGCTCAAGACCATCAGTCTTCGACGCCACGCGGACTGAACCGCCGACTTCACCGGACTTTCACGCTGAGTAAGTAATGTAGACACCCAGGTTTGCCTGCTCGATTATCCCATTAGCTTCACGAGCGCGAATTCGCTCATTCGCTACCATGAAAGTCATATAAATGTTGCGTTTCGAGACGGCGGGAGAATCACATGGTGAATGCCTCGTAGCTACTTTGACCGGGCTTCCGGCGGGAATTCCAATCAGCATGGAGTACCTGGACAGACAACTCTGGCGCAGGCAACAGGGCTTCGGCCGGGGTGGCCGGATGAAGATCGAAACGGACCGTGCGCACATCGTCTCGGGCGTCCGGCATTCGCAGACAATCGGTTCCCCCGTCGCCGTACTCATCGAAAACAAAGATTGGAAAAACTGGACAGGTACGCTTCCCGTCGAAGCCAAGGATGCCCAAGAGGGGAAAGACAAACCGGTTCACCGTCCTCGCCCGGGCCACGCCGACTTGCCTGGCGCAATCAAGTATGATTTCGTCGAAGCACGCTACATCCTCGAACGCGCCAGCGCCCGCGAGACTGCCGCTCGTGTGGCTCTCGGCGCACTCGCGAAAACATTCCTGAGAGAATTCGGCATTGAAATCCTGAGCCATGTGGTCGGCGTTGGGCCCGTCAAAATGCAGCGCCCCGCCGCGTGGGACGAGATTGTTGCTCTGTGCGGGCGCGATGAAGTTCTTCTCGGCTGTGTCGATCCCGATACCGAAACGCGAATGAAAGAAGCCGTCGATGTTGCGTACCGTACTGGCGACACGATCGGCGGTGTTTTTGAAGTCGTGGCACACGGCTTGCCGCCGGGCCTCGGTTCCCACATTGCCTGGGATACGCGGCTGGACGGACGTCTGGCCCAAGCCATCGTTTCGATTCAGGCGGTAAAAGGCGTGGAAGTTGGTTTCGCGGAAGACGGCGCAAGCTCGTACGGCTCCACAGTTCAGGACACCATTCACTACGATAAAGGAGAGCGTGCGTTTCATCGCGGCTCGAACCGTGCGGGCGGTATCGAGGGCGGAATCACCAACGGCCAGGACGTAGTCGTCCGCGGCTTTCTGAAGCCGATCTCAACGCTTCGCCGTCCTCTCGAATCGGTTGATTTGCCAACCCGGGATTCGGCGCTGGCGGCTTACGAACGTAGCGATGTGGCCGTTGTCCCCGCGGCGGGCGTGATTGGCGAGGCGATGGTGGCGCTGGTACTCGCTCAAGCGTTCTTAGAAAAATTCGGCGGCGATTCGCTTGGTGAAACCCGGCGTAACTACGATAGCTACATCGCCCAGGTAAAGAGGTTTTAGCAAGCTGATCCAATCACAATCAGCGCGCAAGTAAGAGATGGTTAGAAAGATTCTAAAGTATGGCGAGCCCGTGCTCGAACAAAAATCCGAGCCCGTTACGGAGTTCGATACCCCCGAACTTCGGCAACTCGTCGCCGATATGTGGGAGACAATGTATGCGGCCAAAGGCGTCGGTCTCGCCGCTCCGCAGATCGGCATGAAAAAGCGCATCTCAGTTATCGACGTCAGCGTCGGCGAGAACGAAGCTGACAAAATCGTCATCATCAATCCCGAGATCATCACTCGCGAAGGAAAGCAGACCGGCGAAGAGGGTTGCCTCAGTATTCCGGGATTTCGGGAGCCGGTTTCGCGCGCCAACAAAGTCAGCATCCGCGCCCGGAACGAGAAGGGAGAAACGGTCGAACTCGCGGGTGAGGAACTTCTGGCACGCGCCTTCCAGCATGAGATCGATCATCTCGACGGCATCCTCTTCATCAATCACTTGAGCTCACTCAAGCGCGATATCATTCGCCGCAAAATTAAAAAGATGCAAAAGGCCGGCGAGTGGGAATAAAGCATCTCTGATGCGTGTTGTTTTTCTGGGTACACCGGAGTTTGCCGTTGCCTCTTTGGATGCGCTGCACAGTGCGCGCCATCACGTGGTCGCCGTCTTCACGCAACCGGACCGTCCCAAAGGACGAGGCAATCAGTTGGCACAGTCGCCCGTAAAGCTTGCCGCAGCCGATCGGAGTATGCCCGTTCATCAGCCCGAGCGGATCCGCCGTCCGGAAAACCTCGACCTACTGCGAAGCTTCGAGGCAGATCTGATGGTGGTTGTCGGCTATGGTCAGATCATTCCGCAAAGCGTCATCGATCTCCCACGCTTCGGAATTCTCAACGTTCATGCGTCACTGCTGCCCAAATATCGGGGTGCAGCACCCATTCAATGGGCCATTGCGAATGGTGAAACGGAAACTGGCGTTACGATTATGCAGATCGATGCGGGTCTGGATACAGGCGACATACTTCTAAAAACGGCTACGCCCATTCACCGTGACGAAACCGCGCCCCAGTTGAGCGCTCGCCTGGCGCTACTTGGAGCTGACTTACTCATTGATGCCATCTCGCAAATCGAGAATGGAACCATCAGGCGGGAGCGGCAGAACAATGACGAGGCAACTGTCGCGCCCATTCTGAAGAAGGAAGACGGCCGCATTCATTGGTCCCGCCCCGCAAAAGAAATCTACAACCGTCTAAGAGGCTTCAATCCCTGGCCCGGCGCTTACACAAACTTCCGAGGCCAGCAGTTGGCAATCACCGGAGCGGCCGTTGCTGAGGCGGCGACACTCGCTCCCGGAACATTACACTACGAGAAACGGCGGCTCTTTGCCGGCTGCGGAAATGGCACCGCGTTGGAACTTTTGGATGTGCAACCCGCAGGCAAGAAACGCATGAATGCGGAAGACTTTTTAAATGGCTATAAGATCTTGCAAGATGAACGTTTGGGAGAGCTGAATTGAAACTTCCGCTTGGATACCGCTACGCCGCTGTTTACGCCGGAATTCGCAAAGAAAAACGAGACGATATCGGCCTGATTGTTTCCGATGAGTCCGCGCAAGCCGCCGCCGTCTTCACACAGAACATGGTGCAAGCGGCTCCCGTCCGGCTGGCCCGCCAGAACCTGAAGTTTTCGAAGGGTAAAATCTCAGCGATCCTTGTGAACGCAGGAAATGCCAATTGCGCCACCCGCACCGGCGATCGCGTCGCTCTCGATTCCTGCAAAGCCGCAGCTAAGGCGCTTAAGACCAAATCTGAATATATTCTTCCGGCCTCCACAGGTGTGATTGGTGTCGAGCTTGATCCGAAACGACTGATCGCCGCTCTCCCAAAACTGGTTGCCGCCCTATCGTCTGACGCTTTCGTCGCCGTCGCGAAAGCGATCATGACGACCGATACGCGCATGAAAATCGCCTCCGAAGAAGTCCAACTCTCGGCAGGAACGGTACGTGTGGCAGGCATGACAAAAGGCTCCGGGATGATTCACCCCAACATGGCGACAACGTTGGGTTTCATCGTAACGGATGCCGTGCTTCCCGCGAAAACACTACGTCAGATGCTGGTGACCGGGACGCGGTCGAGCTATAACTCGTTAACGGTTGACGGTGACATGTCCACGAACGACACGGTCGCCCTGCTTGCAAATGGCGCGTCCAAAGTAAAGCCCGACAGCAAAGACCTGCGAACTCTTCAAAAGGCCATCACGCGGACGATGGAGAGCCTGGCGGAACAGATCGCCGCTGACGGGGAGGGCGCCCGGAAGCTGATCATCATCCGCACGCTTGGATTTAAAACTGACGACGACGCGCGCAAGGTCGCACGGGCGATAGCCAATTCGCCGCTCGTGAAGACTGCGATCGCGGGAAGCGATCCAAACTGGGGCCGCATCCTTTCAGCCGCTGGATACGCTGGAGTTACTTTCGATCCCGCGAATATCGACGTTTTTCTTCAGAAGATACCCGTGTGCCACGGCGGTCTCGCCGCCGACTTCGACGAAGCGGTCTTGAAGAAGAAACTAGACGATACCGAAGTGCGCATCCGAGTCGTCCATAAGGGAAAGGGCAACGGAGAGGCCCGCTTCTTCACGTGCGATCTAACGGAGGGCTACATTCAAATTAATGGCAGCTACCGTACGTAAGATTTTGCTCGCGGCCGTGGTGTCCGCCGCGACGCTCGCAGCGGACCAGGCGCACGATGTCTTGCGCGCAATCAACCACGTCGCCACCGCACTCACCGGCGGCAACCCGGCGGATGCCATGATTCCGTTCGATAAATCCTGCCCGAACTACACAAGTCTTCAGGACGACTTCATCGGCCTGACCGGCGGCTATCAGCTAAGCAATGAAGCGGACGTCGCCGACGAGGCGGATTCGCCCACGGAAACCACGCTCACCTTACAATGGACTCTAAGCCTGACGAATAAGAGCACCAGCGAAAATTTGACTCGCAAGGCGAAAATTCACGTTCGCCTGCGCAACGAAAGCGGCAAGTGGAAAATCGTCGACTTTTCTCCAGTGGACTTCTTCAATCTGAGCGCAAAGCAATAATTCCGCATCTTTTTTTCGGTGGAAGCTCTTTGGCGATCAGCCGTATACTTCGGCTATGAATCTGTTACCATCGCGCGATGAAATGGACAAAGCTTTCCTCTCATCGGACGAAAGCTACAATGGGCTCTTTTTTACAGCCGTCCGGACCACGGGAATCTTTTGCCTGCCCTCTTGCCCGGCCAGGAAGCCGCTGCCGAAGAATGTAGAATTCTTCGCGACCGTCAAGGAAGCCATGTTTGCGGGTTACCGGGCCTGCAAGCGCTGCCGTCCAACCGATACTTCCGCGCCGGAGTGGGCGCAAACTCTATTGGCCCGCGTGGATCGGGAGCCGGAGACTCGAATCAAAGAACAAGAACTTCGAGCCATGGGCCTTGAGCCCGCTCGCGTGCGCCGGCATTTCTTAAACGAGTACGGTATGACGTTCCAAGCCTACTGCCGCGCCCGCCGCCTCGGTCAGGCATTCGATCAAATCCGCGGCGGAGCACCGCTCGATCACGCTATTCTCGATTCCGGTTTCGATTCGCATAGCGGCTTCCGCACCGCCTTCGCACGATTGTTCGGCAAGCCACCTGGAAAGACCCGGGGAGGGGATTGCGTTCGCCTGGCCTGGATTGAAACCGCAGTCGGTCCCATGATCGCGGGATCAGTATCCGACGGCGTCTGTCTATTGGAATTCACCGACCGCCGGATGCTAGAAACGCAATTACAGCGTCTCAGCCGTTGCTTTCCGTTTCCCGTCGTTCCCGGCGAAAGCGCCCATTTATTGAAATTGCAAACAGAACTCGCCGAATATTTTTCGGGCGCACGACAAAACTTCACCGTCCCGCTTGTCTATCCTGGAACGCCTTTCGAGCAGACCGTATGGTCGGAATTACTCCGCATTCCCTACGGCGAAACTCGCTCTTATGAGGCTCTGGCGCAGACCATCGGTCAACGTGGGGCATCACGCGCAGTGGGCCGCGCGAATGGTATGAACAGGATTTCGATACTCATCCCGTGCCATCGCGTAGTGAACAAAAACGGCGAACTGGGCGGCTACGGCGGAGGGCTCTGGCGCAAGCGGATTCTTCTGGACCTTGAACGCACCCATCAGCCGCTCAATTCCTTACGATCTAACACGCGGTTGACTCGCGAATCGCAAGTTCGACCCATCAGTCGCGGTTCGGAAGTCCTTGCTGAACCGCGCGCGTAAGCAAGCCGGTTTGGAACCCGGAAGCGCTACCAAGATCGCTCTTCAATTTGCCGAGGCCTTTAGGTCCCGCCAGGAAAAGAAGAACAACGGATATAAGAGGACTAATCCCCGCGAGCAGGATCGCCAATCGAAAGTCTTTATGCGGGCCCAAACTCCATCCCGTTATGAGTGGAGCGCTAACGCCGCCGATTTGAGAGATTGTGTTGAGATATCCGATGGCGCGGCCGACCATCACGGAAGGCGACGTGTACTGAGCGATTGCCCAAAAGCTGGAACTCGCAACACCGAAGGAGCAAACGGAAATAATAAGAACCGGCAGCACGGGGGCGTGGCCCGGGATGAAATTAAGCAGGAGGATGGCGCTGGCCCCTACTAAGCCCAGACTTAGGAAAATAAGGCGGATGCGGAACAGAGCGCCTCTTGCCGCGATTAACCTGTCGGCCAAAAAGCCGGCAAGCACGTTCACGACGGCCATGGCAAAGAGCGGGACGGAGAGAATGCGGCCCATCCCAATGGTCGAGTAACCGCGCGAGATGGTGAGATACGCCGGCATCCAGGTCAGCACGAAATACCAGTAGTAGGAGAAGAAGAAAACGCTGGCCGACATAGCCCAAAACGAAGGGCTGGTGAGGATGGAACGCCAAGGCCATCGGATCGCGTTAGCCCCCTCTGAACCGGACGCGTTAGCAAGCGGTTTCACCATTTGCCGTTTGGGAGCGAAATGAGCCCAAAACGGAACCCAGAGCAAGGCTCCTAAGCCGGTTGCCGCGAACATGGCACGCCACCCAAAATCCGCCAGCAGTGTCGAGCCGAGCAAAGCGCCGCAGGCAGGTCCGATCGTCTGGCCTGCTATGTAAATCGATACTGGCAACCCTTGTGCGGGGCCTTCGAAATTCTGGCGGATGAACGCCAGACTTGCCAGGGGCCCGACGGATTCGGCCAGTCCCAGAACAAGACGTAAACCGAATATGTCGCCTGGCCCACGGCTCAGCGCCATGCCGGCCGAAGCTAGCGACCATATCAAAAATCCGCTGGCGTAAACCACTCGAATGCCAAATTTATCGACCATGAGGCCGGCGGGAATCTGGAACAGGGCGTACGTCCAAAAGAAGGCCGACAGCAAAACGCCCATTGAGGCAGGTGTCAGCCTGAAGTCGCGCATGATGGATTCGGCGGCGATGCTCAGATTGCCGCGATCGACGTAGCTGATGAGAATGCCTACGAAGACGAGCGCCAGTAAACCCCAGCGGCGGCTCATGCAGGAGTGCCGGTTCTTTTTGACGCCGCCCGCTCTTGAAAATTCCAAGTTCCCACTTCGTCGATGAGTCCAACCACTGCTTCAGCGGCGGCTTCCAAAAACCGGGCGCCCTTTTCGGGTGTCGCCAGTTCCGGCGTGCCCAGGACGCCTGATGGGGAAAGCTCATCGAACTCATTGATGAGCGAAAAAGGCGGCGGCGTAAGCATGTCGATTTTGCGATAGCCCATTTCCGGATCGGGGCCGCCGCGCGCCGCTTTAGACATATCGACGAGATCAGGGTTTTCAGCGAGAAGAACAGACGTTTCCATTTCGCAGGCGTGACCCATACCGCCCTCGGGTGAGGAACGGATCGCTCCGAATTCTTCGGCTGCGAGATTCCAGTAGGTTGCGTAGATGATATACAAATCGTGCAGTTCTTCAAACTCGCTCTTCAGTTCCCGCTGAGCGGCTTTGCATGGGATGTCGTTTCCCCCGTGTCCGTTCAGTAGAAAAATTTTGCGCGCGCCGAGATGTATCAGCGAGCGGCAGATGCCTCGAATGAGCTCGATGTAGGGCTGGAGATCGAGACTCACGCAGCCGAAGCGGCGGTGATGCGGTGAGTGCCCCAGCCACTGGACGGGAAGGAGTACAATTCTCTCCGAACGAAGTTGCTCAACGCGTTCTGCAATATGCGAAATGATCAGCGAATCGGTGAAGAGCGGAAGATGCGGTCCGTGCTGCTCAAGCGACCCGAGCGGGACGACAAAGATCCTTTCCTTCAGATCGGCGAGGTCGGGCCAGCGGGCATATTCGAGACGCATCACTTTAGGTTAGCCATGCCGGAATTGAAAACAACGCCGCCGTTTTTTATGACAGCGCGAATTCCTGTGGGCGATTGCGCCGGGTCTTCGTAGGTAGCGTGGCTCTCGATTGCCGCGGGATCGAAGATCGTCAGATCGGCTTTATAACCGGGTTTCAAAACACCACGGTCCACCAGATTCAGGCGCGCCGCGGGTTTCCCGGTGCTTTTATGAATCGCCTCTGCCAACGATAGCCAGCGGTAGTCGCGAACAAGCTTGCCGAGAAGTTCAGGATAGGTGCCGTGAAGACGCGGATGTGGTTTGCCCTTGACATAGAAGCCATCCGTGATCACTGAGCAGAGCGGGTGCGTAATCAACCGGCGCAGGTTCGCCTCGCTCTGGTTGAACGAAATGATATTCACTGCTCCTGCTTCTTCGAGAAGAAGCTCAAGCACGCAGACCTCGGGGACTTGCCCTCTCTCCGCCGCGATCTGGTCAACGGTCTTTCCCACCAACGCGGAGTTAACAAGCGTTTCAACGGACGAGATAGTGACGTCGGACCAAAGTTTGGGCCCGGAGGTGCGCATTTCATCGGCGATCTTACTCTTAGTGTCGGCATCCCGCAGCCGATCAACCAGCGCTTCCGAGCCGCCATCAAGCGTCCATTGAGGCAGCAACTGCGTCAGCACGGTGCTTCCGCACTGATAGGGATAAATATCGAACTCAACATCCACGCCTCGCCCGCGTGCGGCCTCAATCTCGTTCAGAGTTGGTTCCTGCAGATGCCAGTTGTCTCGGCCAGCCGCCTGGAGATGCGAGATTTGAAGACGGCAGCCGGTCTTTTCCGCAAGCTGGATCTGTTCGCGAGTTGCATCCAGGAGTCCGTCGGAGTAGCTGCGCATGTGCGTGGCATAGAGTTTGCCTTTGCGGGCGACGATGCGGCAGAAGTGTTCCAGTTCCTCGGGACCGGCGCTCGAACCGGGGGCGTACATCAGTCCAGTGGAGAATCCGGCACAGCCCGCGTCGAGCGAGTCTTCAAGAAGCCCCGACATGTGGTCAAGTTCGGCGCTGGATACGGCCCCTTGCCGCATTCCACAGACGACCACTCGCAAGCTGCCATGGCCGAGGAGGGGAAGTGCATAATCGCGAGAACTAGTTTCCGAAAGAGCGTTAAAATAACTCGCCGCCGACGGCCAGCCCCAGTTTCCACCGCGTCCGAGAATGCCTTCCGCAAAGTCGTGCAATGGCTTTGTATCGGCTCCTGAAGGAAAGGGCGAGAAACCGCAATTGCCAACAACTTCCGTCGTGACCCCTTGCCGCAGTTTCTCCGTCCGATGCTCTAAGACCTGCACGTCGGAATGGCTGTGCAGATCGATGAACCCGGGGCTGATTGCGAGCCCGGAGCAATCGACCGTCAGCGAATCCGAGATGTTAATCGCGCCGTCAACAGCAGTGATCCGGTCCTTTTCAATCAGGACCGATCCGAATCGGCCCTCGGCCCCCGTGCCATCGAACACCAGCCCGTTAGAAAACAGCATAATCAGGTGCGGCAATACTGCGGCTGGCTCGGCGGATGATAGGCGACGGCTAGATGAGGCGTCAGCAGCTGTTTATGATTCTCGATTTTAGACGTAAGGCAGGCTTCCAGAATGCCGCTGGTGAGCAAGGTCCGCTGAATCGGATACGGCGCTTCTCGTGTCGCAAACATCTGTTCGATCTTCGAGACCAGGCAGGCGGAATAGGTGACATTTGGATTTGGAGTCAGCAAGAATTGGGTTGAGATAACGCCCGAGCCACGGACCCGGGCCGCAAAGTTGAAGTCCTGCAGCGCGCCGTTGAGCATGAGTAACGTTGCATGGAGCCCGTCCCGATACTCGATGAGATAAGCCGCTGGATTCTTCACGAGTGACGGCAAAACTCCCGGCGCGGCCAGATCTTGCGTGCGGCCATCCTTTACCGTGAGACCTAAAGGCGTATCACTGCGCGAAAGTGCGGAGCTTAGAAGCTCATGAGACCAGACACCGCGTCTGCCTGCCTCCCACACCTGCTCCCCTTCTATCAATTGAACGGATCTAACACCGGTTTCTCCACCCCGACGCCGCTCCACCATGCATTGCAAGCCTTCGAGCGCGTGGAAGTCCATGGCATCGGACCCGCCTTCGCCAACCATCAGAGCTTCTTCAATGTGAGCGCCGAGAGGCATCTCGACATCGGGCAGCCTCCATGTGACTGGCAACGATGAGCCGCCGAGCATCGGAAAACCGAGCTGCCGTGACGCCGCTACCATCGCGTTTGCTTTCTCGAAGCTGTAAGAGAGCGCCTTATCGTTATAGACCGGAACGGCATGGCCACTTGCTTTGAAAACCTCGACGCACTGCTCGAAGAACTCATAGCGTGGATAAAGCTGTTGGCCTTTGGCGTTGCTCGGGTAATCACCATGTTCGGCGACGGTCAGAACAGCGTCGCAGGCCAGACGATTACGGCCACAGCAGAGCGCCTCGGCGATGGTGGGGTAGACTTTGAACCCGAACTCCGCAGCACGCTGCTGGCTCAGGTCTCCTTCGGGCTTCTGATCAACGTACAGAGAAACAATCTGCATATCCGGCTTGTGCCAGGTTCCATTTATGGGGTAACCGACCAGAAACCGGTCGCCGATATGCTGGCCGTGGGAAAGATACCGGTAGACAGTAGTGATCATCGCGATGCGCAGTGGCCGTCGCGGCTGAGCGTTCGCTACCAGCGGAAGGAGAGCGGTAGAAGCGAGAAATTCGCGGCGATTCAGCATCTTAAGATCTCTCAAACGTAGATTCCGTGCGCGGTTGATAGTGAATGTCGAGATGACCGGTTTCCACTCGCGTCTGCTTGCGATAGAGACTCTCGACCCCGCTAGCGGTCAGGCCGGTGGTCAAGAGCGTTCGCTCGATGGGATAGGGAGGTTTGCCGGTCAGAAACATGCGTTCCATGTGAAAGACGAGCGGACTGAAAAAGTCTGCCAAAGTGGTTCTGCCATCGGGCATTGGCAAATACATTTGAGTCGAAAAAATCTTTGGCGAGCCGTCGAGGCGGGCAGCGAAATTGAAATCCCGCACGAGTCCATGCAGTAGGATCATCGTGCAGCGCAAGCCGTCCGAGTGTTCGTAGGTATAGGCAACCGGATCGTTCACGAGTTCGCGCATCTGATCGGGAGTCGGCATGATGTCATTGAAACCCGGGCGCGCGGGAGTGAGTGTGTGACTCCGGCACAAAGCAGCTTGCATCAGATCGAGCGACCAAACTCCTTCTTCCATAGCCGTCCAAAAGCCGTCGCCCCGATAAGCCTGGAGCCAGCGCACGCCCACTTCTCCACCGTTCCGGCGCTCCACCATGCACTGAATTGTTTCGAGTCCGTGGAAATCGTAGCTGTCAACGCCGCCGTAGCCGATACACAGTGCCTCTTGAATTCGCGAACCGAGTGGCATCTCGACGGACGGAATGCGCCAAGTGACAGGAAGGCTGGAACCGGCCATGAAAGGAAACTTCATCTGGCGAGAGGTGTCGTACATCTCTTTCGCCCAGACCCAACTCCAGGAGAGATGTTTATCGCTAAAAAGAGGAACAGTCCGGTTACTGGAACGATAGACTTCGACGATCTGTTTGAAAAATTGGTAACGCGGGTACTCGGTTTGGCCTTTCTCGTTTTTCGGGTAGTCTCCGTGTTCGCCGACCAGCACCACTCCATCCACCGCGAGCTTGCCGGTACCCTGGGTTAAAGCCTCCGCGATGGTCGGATAGATTTTCATAGCCGGAAATCGCTTCGCCCGTTCGCGGCTGAGATCATCCGCCCCAACTTGATCCACATACAGAGCCGCCAAATCCATAGGCGGGTGATGATACGCACCACTCCAACCGTAGCCGTCCAGAAGCCGGTCCACGATGTGCTGCGCGTGAGAGTACTTCCGATAAACAGTGATGACCGCCGCCAGTTTCAGGCGACCGTTCTGTCTGTCCTGCATCTCAGCAATTATGTCAGCCGCGTTTCGACTCACTTATCCGGCTGCCGTGGCCAGTTGCGCTTTCTCCCTGCATTCGTTCCATACCGACCGAAGAACATCCCGGCTATACGTCAAATGGTGCTTGTCCGGAGTGAAAACCTCCAGCGTAATCGTGCCGTCATA
>JALYVD010000250.1 GCA_030853405.1 Acidobacteriota bacterium
TTCCATACCAGTTTCTCTATATTGGAATTATGCGCCACAGCGATTGGGTTTCCTATGAACATATCTGTCGCAGGTAAGTACGCTCTGAACTAGGTTCTTCAGCATGCGCGAGCTCACATTGCGGCGAGGACGCTTCCCAGGCCCCCATCGACGAGATAACATCCTCCGGTGCAGAAGGACGCATCCTCGCTGGCGAGAAACAGTACGAGCTTCGCCACCTCTTCGGGGCGGCCTACTCTGCCGAGCGGATGCGCTTTACCCCAGTTCGCGAGGGCCTTTGCGGGATCATCCCCAGAAAACAGGTTGGCGGCATCATCCAGCATCCCTGTGTGGATCGATCCCGGCGCAATGCAGTTGCAGCGGATGTTATCGGAAGCATGATCCAGAGCGAGCGTCTTGGTAAGGCTGACGATCGCGCCCTTCGACGCGGAGTACGCCGCCACCGTCCGCTGTGTGGCGAACGCCTGCACAGATGCGGTATTGACGATTGCGCCGCCGCCTCGCTTGCGCATTTCCGGGATCGCATACTTGCACCCGAGAAATTGTGCTTTCAGGTTTACGTCGAGGACCAGGTCCCATTCCTCCTCCGGCATATCGACCACGGTTCCGTACCGAGCGATGCCGGCATTGTTGTGAAGTACATCGACTCCGCCGAACTGATCCGCGGCAGTCTGGATGAGACGCCGTATGTCATCCGCGCGAACCACATCGCACCGAACAAAGACCCCTCGTCCTACACCTTCTGTGATCTGCCGGACGGTTTCTATCCCATCCTGTTCGTTTATATCGCCAACGATTACACTGCCACCTTCGTTCGCGAAAGCGGTGGCGCATGCGCGGCCAATCCCATTCCCCGCGCCGGTGACGATGATCACCTTATCTTCGAAACGTCTCTTCACCGAATCACTCCTCTTCGCGAATACTCTCTCACGGTTAGTTCCGGACACTTCCGTTATGCGTGTTGTGCAATCTCGGCGGCGGACGGCGATCATGACCTTCTACATTGGATTGCCAGCCTATTCAAAGCGTCTAGCAGAGCTTCCGCACTGATTCGACCTCCCAGGAATGTTTCCATGTGCTGAAATGCAGAGTTCTGAAACTCGATGAAGCCATTCCAGTTCGGACGAAGGTAGGCCTGATCGAGGGTTCGCAGAGTGTCGCGAAAGAAATTGCCGGACTGAAGGTTCACGGAATCGCTTGTCCAAGCGATGCGGTTGGCGGGCTGGCCATCTGCCAAAAAGTAGGTCGTCGATTGACACGCGGACTGCGCTACCCAGATGGCGTAATTGACCGCGATGTCTGGATATTTTGAACTCGCTGAAATTCCCAGGCCTGTGCCTCCGAGGGTTGCGCCCGTGGGTCCGCCATCCACTCCATGTGGGATATCGGTGAACTTCAACAGAGTCCGGCGATATCCGGCACGCGCATAGTTCGAGTATCCAAACCCAAGCGGACAGTAGGCGGTGGTGTCGGCGTCTGTCATGCGCTCCCACATTTGCACGGGACTCCAGGACAACGATTCGGGAACGCAATAGGAGGCCAACTGCTGGAGCATCTCCAACGCGGAGAGGCCGGTCTTCTCTGTGATTACTGTTCCATCGTCCCGCGAAAACGGCTCTTCGCCCGAGTTCGCACACAAGGTGAAAAAAACCATGAGCGCGTCCGTCGGAAGCAACGGGAGGCATACTGACCCGGGATGGCGGCTCGCGAGCGCAGCAACATCCTGCCACGTTCGAGGAACCGGATAGCTCAGTCGTTCGAGGAGATCGGGGCGATACGCCGCTACCTGGGCGGCGGCATCAATCGGAAGTGACCAAAGCTGGCCGTCATAAATATAACTCTGGTACGATTTGCCGACCGAATCCTGCTGCAATTCCGCGAGAATCTGGCTCGGCACATGTTCGTTCAATGGAACCAGGCAGCCCGCACGCACAGCAGTGCCCATATGAGGATGATCCAGGACGATGAGGTCGTAGCGTTTCGCCAATTCATCCAGAGAAAAATCCGCGAATTGCTGTAACGACCGCGCCTCCCATGAAATCCGGACATCAGGAGATCGCCGCTCGAACTCCGCGGCTGTTGCCAGCATCGGCTTCAGTCCACGATCATGGTTCCAGGTAATACCAGTCAACAGCTTCATTTGCGCTCCAATTTCGACCTGGTACTCAACCCTTCAGGGAAATGTTTCGAATGGCGCTCTCCTCCGAATCTAGGATGCTGGTCAGAATCTCTCTGCGCTGCCGTCCGGATGTGAATTCCAGACGCCGTAGACCGAACGGATCGATCTCCTCACGAATGAGACGGAGATCTTCTGCCGAGGGTGCCGGAGTCACCGGCAATGTGTCCTCCACAAGGAATTCGCCTCCGGTCTGCTCCCGAATGTGTTCGACAGATATGCCAGGATGCAAGCTCATCAGGCGAAAACGCATAGCATCCACATCTAGCTGAAATACGCCTAGATTCGTCAGCAGTCGCACGTTTCCCGGCTGCAGGCCGGCTTTGCGCCGTTCGTCATCGTGCAGCAGTCCTCGCGATGCAGTGCAGAATTTTACCGAGTCGGCAAATCGCTCAGGTGTATGCCGCGTGAGATACAAAACAAAATTCTGATGCAGATTGGCGACATCGGCCATTCCACCCTGGCCCGGCAGCCGAACCCGTTTCCCAGCATTTTCGATCCAGGCGTTGTTGGTTCGGCCATGAACATCGACTTGCGCGACGGGAATGACTTCGTGTGTGATTCGGCCCTGTTGATAATACCAGTGGTAGGTATCATCGCCTCCCCAAAACACTTTCGCGGTCTGGAAATCAAGCGATTCGCCCAGTGACATGGAGATCGCATGAACATCCACATCGATGAACCCGCCGTTGAACGCGATCAGCGTCAGGTCGGGGGCATGGGTTCGCTTCGCAAGCAAATAGGAGATCGTCGCCAGCGGAGACACCGAGCCGACGGAACAGACACTGCTGCTGTCATATTCGCGCGATAGCGCGGCAGTAAGAAATTCTTCAGGCGTGCAATCTATAGCTGGTGGGGCCGGTTGCTTCCAATCGCTGACTTCATTCCGAAGCTCAGAGACACTTATCTTGGCTGTCGAGGTCAACATGTCTCGGCAATCTTCTCGAGCGATGAACTCGATACGTCCGGCCCGGGCGTCTCCTGGCCTGGAGCTCACGATTGCTCGGTCGGGAGATGTTTCCGAAAACTTCTGTAGCTGTCGATAGTCCGTCGTGTAGCAGGGCAGGCACGAAGTTGGGTATGCCCCAAAAGGGACACATGCCACCGCTGTCACAAACTCCTTCGGGAGAACAAAAGAGTTCTTCGCGCGACCGAGACTGCCGGTTTCGACGATCTCTTCGACGGTGACAAATATCTGGCTCGCCGCACCAGCCATACTCACGTCCAGACCCCGGGCGCCTTCAATTTCGATATTGCCGGCGCGATCGGCCCGCTGTGCATGGAGCAACAAGCTATCGATTCGAAGCGCCGTCGCATAGGCGACAGGAGACGGAGATATCGGAGAGGCTGTGGTTCTCCAGAAAACTCCGCGCGACATCATATCGGACCCGAGCGGCACCTGAAAGGGCATCTCCGGCAGACGCATCCATGCCGCGTGCAGACCCTGGATCATCGCGAGAGCTGTCCACTCCTCGACTTCTATGCGGTCCTCCTCGAGTGCTTTGCGGAAGCGCGGCGCCAGTCCAAAGACGTCGAGGCTGGAGAAGGCGAAGATAAGTTTTTTCACAGCGCACGCCTCGAGGAACATCTCGAGGGGAAGACCGCCGCCCCAGCTGATGAACGTAAAATCCTTCTTGCCGGTTGAGAGAAGCGCCTGGATCAGCGCAATGGGAACGCGTGCGAAATGGACTCCGCCAATTCCAAGCGCGGCCCCCTCAGGAATCTCGGCAGCCAGGTCTTTGAGTTCCAAAAACTTTGTCATTTACACTATCTCCGGTCAAGTTACCGTGTCGGATCCTTCATACAACAACCACAGGAGTTTGCGGTGAGCCGGAATTCGAACGGACTGCGTGTTGCTCCTGGAGAGTGTGGATTTCCGCCTCGGTGTATCCGCCGAATTCGCGGAGAATTTCCAGCGTGTGTTCGCCGATCGAGGGCGCTGGACGCCGGATCTCACCGGGGGTGCCTTGAAATTTGACGGGAATGCCGGTGCTGCGCACGGTTCCGGCGTCAGGCTGGTCCCAGGAGACGATCATCTCGTTGGCGGCGATTTGAGGATCTTTTTCGACCTCTGCAAAGTCGTTGACCGGCGCGCACCAGATGTCTTCCGCAAGTAGAATCTCAAGCCATTCGGTAGTAGTTCGCTGGAGGAAGCCTTGCGCGAAATCTCTTCGAATATTATCGCGGCCTTCCATAATCTGCGACTCGGGACGGTCCGCATACTCCTTCAGTCCGATCAGTCTGGCCAGTTTGTTGATCGGATTCATTGCAATCGCGATATATCCATCGGCTGTTTCGTAGAAACCGTATGGTGCGCCAAGAAATGGGTTGGGAATGCCACTCGCGCTGCGCTCAGGAAGACCGCCCCCATTGAGGTAAACCGCAAGCTCCTGAACAATGACGGCCAGCAGCGAATTCAAAAGGTTCACATCGACTCGCTGGCCGCGCCCGCTCTTTTCGCGGCTATAGAGCGCGGCCGTCACAGCATAGACGATATGCTGGCTAGCCACGAGGTCGGCGACACCGATAGGCATCGCTACGGGTGGATCGTCTTTTTGCCCACACAAAAAGCCTACGCCGGCGACTGCCTGAGTCAGCAGATCCTGACCGGGACGCTTTGCATAAGGACCGGTGTGCCCAAAACCCGAACTGGCGCAGTAAACGAGACGGGGATTGATTTTCGAAAGCTCCTCGTAGCCGAGACCGAGACGGTCCATCACGCCGGGGCGAAAATTCTCCACAACCACATCGGCCCGCGCCGCTAAACGCTTCGCCACTTCGATTCCTCCCGGGTGCTTCAGGTCGATGGCAATGCTGCGCTTATTCCGATTGAAACAAAGGTAGGAAATTCCCTGGCCGTTGAGGTAGAGGTCGGCCATGCTCCAATGCCGCATCCAGTCACCCTTCGGCGGCTCGACCTTGATAATTTCGGCTCCCAGGTCCCCAAGGATTTGTGTTGCGTATGGGCCTTGTGCGAGCTGACTAAAATCGAGTACAACAACACCGGTGAGCGGGCCAAATGATCCGTCCTGTGACTGTCCCATTATTCCATTCCATTCCTTGAAAAAGCCTGTATCCCCGTCTTGCGCTGCGATAATCAAAGGTTTCTGCACATCTTGGGAGGTTATTGATCCGGTCCGATTGGAATGGAAAAAATCTTCCCACCCTAACCGCAAAGAACGCAGCAAGGATGGGGCACCCAATGCAATGCTTTCGGGCCGGATCAATAGTTGAGCGCTCCTCTCGCAGTCGAGTTCCAGAACCCGCGAAGCTATACTGAAACCTTAATGGTGACGATCTCCCATGGCCCTACAGCGAATTCCAATGTGCCGTTGTCAATAGGGTGCAGGGCTTCCTCATCTTCCTCAATTAGATTCGTCTTCCACGCCTGTCGAATGCTTTTGGAGAGCTGAATTCTGGCTTGACTTGCATTTCCTTCAGCCTCGTAAAACCGGATGGTGATGTGGTCATCTCCTTCGCTTTTCTTCATCGCGGTCAGAATGAGGTTCGGCGGGTCGAGCCGCAGGGTATTGCCGGTGCCGGGAAGCGCAGCCTCTTTTGAGGTTGCCTCCGGAGTACCTATGAAAGCTGTCAACGGATAATTGAATCCGATCGCCTCGCGATAACGAAGCCGCCAGTCCCCATGGTGAGGCAAAAGAGACATTCGATAACGATGATCTCCCGCTTGCGTCAACCAGTACTCCGGATTCCACGCCAAACTCTTGCGGGTGGAAAGAAGGACATGCTGCAGCATTGGGTAGGAAACGGGCTTATCGGTTTCATCACGAAAGAGATGGACCGTTGTATCGGAAGCCGCCATGCAGCCCGAACTAAGATAGTTCGGCGATGACGCGTCGATCCAGTTGATCGCCTCGCGAAAAGCCAGGGCATGATCTCCACCATAGTTCTGCGGGGAAAATTGGGTGTCGTTATCCGGTGGCAGCAGCGAGAAATCAAGCTCATTCTTGCCTCTCTCCTGGGACAGAACAGACGTGGTCGAATGCCTGGTGGCTGTTCCGCA
>JALYVD010000435.1 GCA_030853405.1 Acidobacteriota bacterium
CGGCGTATAGTAAATAAGAATTCATATTGCTGTAGTCCAGATTTTCTGGTCCCCGCTGCGTGCAAATGCAGTTGTGCCGGCCGGTGGGTATCCTCCTCCGAATACCCACCGGTTCTTTTTATCGCCAGCGGTTTTAACCCTTCACACTCGATAAAGTTAGCCGGAAGGCCGGACGGTGGCTTTCCAGTTTTGCGTTTTGGATGCCCGCCGATTTCGCCAATCCCTGCAGTTCTCCTTTTCGGAACGCCGCGCGCACAGAGATAAGGCCGTCGTGAACTGTGATTCGGCCCCATCCGAAAAACGGTTTGCTCAACTTCAAAAACAGATAGGGCAGGACATGCCTTTCGAGATCCGCAATCAGCAGACCTCTACGAGCGGCTCCATGAAAGCTCCTCAGCAATGCAACCACCTGCTCGTCCGTGAAGTGATGCAGGAACAAAGACGACATCACAAAATCGAAGCTGCGTTCTCCGAAGGGCAGGCTGAAGGCATCCGCAATCAGCTTAGGAAACGGCGCGGCTTCGAGGTTCGTCAAGTTGTAGTCAAGGCTGGTTACCGAGGCGTGAGGATAGAGGTCGGCTATGTAGCGGGCTGTATCCCCAGACGCAGCTCCGATATCCAGGACCGTGAACTTCTCGTCCCGGCTCACCGCAGTAGACAGCAATTTGCGGATGGTGGAATGCCCGCCCAAGAAGCGATTGATCCGGACCAGATCCGCCAGGTTGGGCCGGGCCTCTTCCGCGCTGACGTGATCGAGGAGTTCAGGCCGAATAAGCCGTTGAGAGAACACCATTTCAGAGTAGCCCGGAGACTGGAAAAGCCGCTCTTTGAAACATAACAGGCGCGCGGCACGTCCAGTTAGCTATCCTTTAGAGCAAAGCTGGAAATAAAACCTACATGAGCAGCAATCCACAACAACAGCCCACCTATATCATTCCACCCCCCTCCGCTCCGAATTGGAAGGGACCATTGCTTATCGGAATTTTGATACTGCTGGCCGCGACCAATATTTACTTCTTCGTTCAGTTGGGGCATCTTCGTACGGATAACCGGACGGATATGGCGAAGCTGCGTGACGATTTGAACAGCACCGTCGAAAAGATGCGGGTTGATTCCTCCGAAGCTGTTCAACGTTCGCGCCGCAGTGTAGAGACCCTGCAGGGCCAGTTGCAAGACCAGCGCCGGGCAGCGGACCGCGCCGTCGGACAGGCGAAGGTGGATGCCCAACGGCGGGTGGAAGCGCTGCAGTCGAGAGTTGCCGAACAGCAGGCGCAGGAGCAGCAGGTTATCCGCGCCGTGAAGCAAACGGCGGATACCGCGACCACCAAGCTGAATGATGTCTCGACCGACGTAGGCACGGTGAAAACCGATGTCCAGAACACCAAGAGTCAGCTTGAAGAGACCATCGCGAATCTAAAAAGGGCGACCGGCGAGTTGGACAGCCACTCCAGTCTGATCGCGACGAATGGGACGGAACTCAAGGCGCTCCGCGAACTCGGCGAGCGCAACTATTCCGAGTTCAACATCACCAAATCGAAGGAGCCTAAACGCGTTGGAGACGTGATGATCGAACTCAAGAAGGTCGATGTGAAGCGGAACCGGTTCACTATCACGGTCACGGTTGACGACAAAACCGTCGAAAAGAAGGACCGGACCATCAACGAGCCAATTCAGTTTTACACCTCGAAGGCCAGGCAGCCCGATGAAATCGTTGTGAACAAGGTCAGCAAAAATACCATCGCCGGTTACCTTGCATCGCCGAAAGTGCAGACGGCGCGGGCCGGTACTTAATTTCCCTAATACACTATAGATATGCAATACCCGGAACCACTCATAGCGCCCATGCGGCGCGATCTGACGCAGTACGGCGTCCAGGAAATCAGAACACCCGAAGAGGTAGACCGCCTGCTCGGGGCGAATACAGGAACGGTGCTGATGGTCGTCAACTCCGTTTGCGGTTGTGCCGCCGGAAAGGCCCGGCCCGCGGTTGGAATGGCGCTGGCCCATCACAATCGTCCCGATGTTACAGCCACGGTGTTCGCCGGCGGCGACATCGCAGCAGTCAATCGCGTTCGGGAGCTGCTTTCAGAGTTCCCGCCGTCTTCCCCATCCATGGCGCTTTTCCGCGACGGCAAGCCAGTGTTTATGGTGCATCGGCACCAGATTGAGAGCCGCGAAGCTCCCGAAATCGCCCGTGTGCTCACCGGAGCTTTCGATCAGTTCTGCGTAACCGCGCCTAAGTAGCCGCCGTAACGCGTTCGGCTCCGTAGAGGCCGCGCTGCGCGATGTAATCGCGGACCTCTGCGGGTACTTCAGCGACCATCTCCCCTGAAGCGAGACGAGATCTTATCAAGGAACTGGAGACGGGCAGGTCGAGTCCTTCCAGGCGGCGAACTCGTGCGCCTTCAGGCACGACGTAGTCCTCACCTGGGCGCGATACGACAATGAAGTCGGTCAACCCCGTGACGTCCTCCCACCGCTTCCACGTCTTCAATTCCGCGAACGCGTCGGCGCCGATCAAGAAAAAGAGTTCGTCTCCCGGCAAAAGATCCTTGCGAACCCGTTCGAGCGTATCGACGGTATAGCTCGTTTCGCTCCCCGCTTCCAGGCTCGAGGGCACGAAGGAAGGATAGGGCGCGCACGCGATCTCAATCATGTGAAAGCGATCTTCAAAAGGGGTAAGAACGGCGGTATCCTTGTGCGGCGGATTGCCGGCCGGTACAAAAAGCACACGGCTCAGCGCAAACGTTTTCAAGGCTTCGTTTGCAATACGAAGGTGAGCAATGTGGATGGGATCGAATGTGCCTCCAAACAGGCAGACACGTTCGGGGTCGCGTTGATCTGGCATGGTTTAGTCGGAGTGATTCAGTACTTTGCGCTATGCGGACCCGGGTCGCTCATCACTTGCTCCTCAGCGGCGCGGCTGGCCAGTTCATCGCAGCGGTTGTTGTCTTCGTGCGAAGCGTGGCCCTTGGTCCATGTCCAGCTTATCTGGTGCGAGTTCACTTGTTCATCAAGCGCCATCCACAGGTCCTGATTCACAACAGGTTTCTTCGCGGCAGTCTTCCAGCCATTCTTTTTCCAGCCGCGTACCCAGCTGGTCATTCCGTTCTTAACGTACTCGGAGTCCGTTACAATTTCCACCTTGCACTCCTCTTTCAACCGCTTCAAGCCTTCGATTGCGGCAGCGAGTTCCATGCGATTGTTGGTGGTATGGGGACTACAGCCGAACAACTCGCGCTTGTACTCGCCAAAACGAAGAATGCAGGCCCAACCGCCCCGTCCTGGATTGCCTTTGCAAGCTCCATCCGTAATCAACTGAACGTGCTTCAAGCGACTTCGGCGGACTCCAGCGCCGGTTGACCGCTCAACTGCTCGGAGAAGAATTCATCGACAATGTCGAGGATGTGCTTCACGTCGTGGGCCCGGTAAATCTCCGTGCGAAGCTTCGAGCCGTTGCGCACGCCATGCGTGAAGTAGGTCGCGAACTGCTTCATCTTGCCGATGGCGTCCGATTCGCCGTGGTCTTCCAGCATCAGATAATAGGTCCTCATCATGTTGTAGCGCTCGCGGTCGGGCGGCACAAAGTATGTGCCGGTCCGAAGATACTCTTCAATCTGGCGAAAGATCCAGGGATTAGACGAGGCGGTCCGGCCCACCATGACGGCATCGCATCCGGTCTCACGAAACATGCGCAGCGCGTCTTCGGGCGTCAGGATGTCGCCGTTACCGATGACGGGAATTTTAACTGCCGCCTTCACTTCAGCGATCCGCGACCAGTCGGAGCGGCCGCTATAACCCTGCTCGCGGGTCCGGGGGTGAAGGGCAACGGCGGCCAGACCACAGTCCTCCGCGATCTGCGCCATTTTGACGGCCACCAGTTCGCGATCGTTCCAACCGGCGCGGAACTTGCAGGTGAGCGGGATAGAAATTGCCGAACGAACCCGTTTCAGGATCGCCTCAACCAATGGCAGGTCTCGCAATAATCCGGAGCCGCCGTTGCATTTAACAACCTTGTTCACCGGGCAGCCGAAGTTGAGATCGACGATATCGAAGCCCCGGTCTTCGCAAACTTTGGCGGCCTCGGCCATCACCTCGGGATCGGAGCCAAATAGCTGGCAGCTGATCGGCCGCTCTTCGGGTTCAAAGTATAAATAACGAAAGTTCCTGTTTGGCTTCTTGGTCTTATGGGTTGTGCTGACAACTCCGTGGGAACTGGTGAACTCGGTCATCAGCAGGCCGCAGCCGCCTTGGTTCCGAATCAAGCGCCGGAACACCGTATCGGTGACACCCGCCATGGGAGCAAGCACAGTAGCAGGCCGGATCGGGATGGAGCCCACGTTGTACGTGGCCGGAAAATCGTGGATGTATGGGTCGGGCAAGAGCAGATAAGCTTATTTTAACCGGGCCGACCGAAACCCCGGTAGCGTTTAGCACGTTTTGAGGGTAGCGGGGTTGCTGCATGATGAATTCGTCTAATCTGATCAAGGTCGTTGCGGCGTTTGTCACTGGCATCCTGGTTGCGCTGGTTGGAGCACTGACTTACGTTAAAGTTGCCGATCGAAGTCCCTCGGAGCCGGTTATGACCTCGGGGCCGGTTATAAAGGGTTCCGCGGTGCCGGGGCGTGCGGCGGTCGAACAAGCTCCGCCAGAACAAGCCGCCGCGCAAGCGCCTGAGCCGTCCCGGACGTCCGCGCGGAATGAGGTCCAACCTAAGCCAGTCCGGCGGGACACCCTTTCTTCGATTGGGCACAAGTTCAGCCATCGCGCTTCCGGCGATCCTTTGGCGCAGCTCGGTCCTCCGCAATCGAGCGAGCCCAACACCAGCAAGATTCCTGCAAACCCATATTCCGGAAACGAAACGAACCCGAGCGAGAGGCCTGGGCCCGTTGTTGCATCTGATCCTCCTCCGGTTCAGGTCCCTGTCGAGCAGCCGGTTCAGCAGGCGCCTGTTCGACAGCCTCAGAGTGTCACTCTGGAACCGGGGATGAGTGTCGTGATCCGGCTTAACGAGGCGCTTTCGACGGAACACAATTATACGGGCGATACCTTTCGAGGCACGCTTGAACTGCCGGTTATTATTAACGGGTTCATCATCGCGGAGAAGGGCTCGAAAGTGCTGGGCCGGGTCGTAGACGCGGAGAAGCCGGGGCGTGTGCAGGGTGTGGCCGATCTCTCGCTTGCGTTGACCGAGATCAACA
>JALYVD010000023.1 GCA_030853405.1 Acidobacteriota bacterium
GTGCCCTTCTTGGCGCCCTTGGTCGTAAAGAACGGGTCGTAAATGCGGGCCAAATGATCTGGTGAAATACCCTGCCCCGTGTCGGCGATTTCGATATGAGCAAACCCGCCCTCGGACCAGCTTCGAATAGTGAGGGTGCCGCCTCCCGGCATGGCATCCCGAGCGTTGATGAACAGGTTCAGGAATACCTGCTGCAGTTTGCCGGAGTTCGCGCGCGCCGACAGCACATCGTCGGCTAGATTGAGGCGGGTTTGGACGCCGGCCGTCTCGAACTGATGTTCCACCAGCCCGGCTGTTTCTCTAATAACCCGGTTCAGGTCAAGCTCTACAAAGTCGGTGGGGGAAGTACGCGAAAAATTCAAGAGCGAGTTGACGATTTCGCTCGCGCGGAAGGTCTGCTTGGCAATCTTTTCGAGCAGTTTCGATTTCTGATCGTCACCCGATACCTGCTTGGCCAGCATTTGCGCATAAGTCGAGATGACGGCCAGCGGCGTATTGACTTCATGTGCCACACCTGCGGCCAGCAGACCGATCGAGCTGAGCTTGTCCGCCTGCACCAGACGCCGCTCCAGCTCATCGCGGTCGGTGACGTCGTCGAAAATCACCAGGCGCCCAATTTGCTTCATCTCGCGGGAGACAAGCGGAGCAATCGCGATATTGACCATCGATTCGCGTGCGGGCATCAACGAGTAGGAGGCAATCGGAATCCCGTTATTGCCATTACGGTACGCGCCCGGGAGTTCCGCTGCTTGCTCTACTGTCTGCTCCACCGATTGCTCAACCTGTCGCCTTCTCGGTTGGAGCGCTACCCTATATACGTTATGAACACCCTCTTCGCCGCGCAATTCGTCGAACCTCTGGCAGAGTTCTTGCGGAAAGAGATCTGCTAGCGGTTTGCCGACGGCCTCTTCGCGAGAAATGCCCGTAAGCCGCTCAATCTGCGTGTTCCAGCTTTCCACGCGGTCATCCAGCCCGGCGGCTAATATCCCGACGTTGATCGATTCGACGATATTTTCGCTGAATTCCTTCAATCGCTCGTATTCGTCCGCTTTCTGTTGGAGCGACGTATAGAGACGCGAGTTCTCAACCGCGATTGCGACGTAATTCGAGAGCGTCACGATCAGGTCGATATCGTCTCGCGACAGGAAGTCTCCATCGGTCGTCCGGCTTACGCCAATAAACGCTAGAATTTTGCCGTGCGATTTGCAGGAAACATAGTACGTGAAATCGAGTTCCGAGATGGTTTCGCGCACCGACGGAGCCAACTCCTGCGAAACGATGTCATGCAGATGCCGAGTCCGTTCGAAGAATAGATACGGCTCATTGACGTTCTGCAGAAAGGTTAGATCGAGCGGGCGCTTTAGCGGCTTCGCGGTCCGCCCTGGTTTCTGCGTCAGAGAGTGTAGTTCGAAGCGCCCCGAATCTTCCTCCGCTAAGAAGAAGCCAACCTGTTGAATGGAAAGCGTCCGCAGAAGCCGGTCCGACACTTTGGCAAGCATCGCATTCTGGTCGGTTTCCGAACTCAGTTCACGAGCGAACTCGACCATCGTGAGGCGCGCATCGTATCGGTCCCGGTAGAAAACCCAGCGGTCCAATTGCTCCTGAATCCAGCGCCGGATCGGCTGAAAAACGAACGTTGCGAAAGAAATCAGGACGACAATGGCCTGTGTCGGAATCGTTTGCGTGTTGAAGATCAGGAAAATCAGGCCGTAGAAGGTTCCGATCACGGCGAGCGTGGCGAGCGTGTAGACGTAGCCTTGCTGGAAAATAATATCGACGTCCATCAACCGGTAACGCGTGATCGCATAGGCCCAGGTGAGGGGAATCAGTCCCATCGACAGCACGCTCAAATTCATGACGTGGTTTGGCACGCTGCCCAGCATGTAAGGAATTGCGTAAAGCAGCGCGAAAGGCGTCAATCCAACCAGCGCGCCGTTTCGCAGATATTTGAGTTGCCGCCGGATGATCGGATCGCTGGCATGAGCGAAGTCCCAAGCGAGAGCGAAAGCCCCGAGGAAATATAAGAGGAGCGAAAAACCAATTTGGAAGCGGTCCAGAAACCAGCGGACCTCCAGAAGCGGGGTCGAGTACTTCAGCAAGCCTTCCGCCGTCGCCGCGACAACCAGCAGAATGGCTGCCGAAGGCACATAGAGCAGCAAGGCAGCGCCGCGCCGGCGCAAAAACTCCGGTATCGAATGAAAACTCAGACAAAAGTGAAGGAAAATGGCGGGCGCGAATAACTGACCGGCGAAATTGCCCCAATAGAGAATCTCGTCAAACGTGTTCAATTTGCCTGAATAATGGAAACAGGAAGCGACAAACGAAGCCAGACAGAGAATGAAGAAGTGGAAGGACTTGGCGGCGCTGGTGCGGCGGTAATAGACAAAAAGCCCGATTCCCAGATAAAAGGCCCCTACCAGATATTGGTAGTAGATGGCGGAATCCTTCGGCGCATTCTGTAAAAAGATCTGGCCTTTTTGGAATTCAATTCCGTTTCGGCGCAGCAGGTAGTTGGTTTGCCCAAAAGGCGGAACGTTCCAGAGGCCCTGCGGCACGTCCAGTGAATCGTGAACCGGGAAAGTGCCGATCTTCAGCAACTCGTCGCCCTTTTTGATTCCCGCTTTATCACCCGGGCCGCCCGCCGTGATGTAGGCGGCAACTACCCGGTTCTGGCCGTTTGTGGCCTTCTGATCAACCCACGTAACACCATCGTCCTGAAGAGGATAGGAACGGAGGTGTTGAAAACTGAGCACGGCGGCAACGGCGGCCGCAACTGCCAGGATGAGCAGAACTGTACCCGCGAATTGGCTCTTAGATTCCCGCACCTGATGTCCGGACCAAATAATAAGGCGAGG
This sequence comes from Acidobacteriota bacterium, assembly GCA_030853405.1. GTDB lineage: Bacteria > Acidobacteriota > Terriglobia > Bryobacterales > Bryobacteraceae > Bog-105. The sequence continues at coordinate 2,856 of JALYVD010000023.1, forward strand.
GAAAACCCTTCGCCGTCCTACACGTAATTGAATCTTCTGTAGCACGTGCTCAGCCATTCTAAATGGCAGGCCTATCTATTTGTTTAAGCTACAGAATAACTTCCCTCGTCTCCCCCGTTTGGGGCAGAACTCCCTAACCTGGAAGCGGTAATACGAAAACCAGTATTCCAAACGGACAACCACCTGCCGGAGGTGTCATCGCCTTCCACGGAGGCCAATTCACAACTTAACTGCGCGTTTGGACGAAACCTGATCGCGTTTCGTTACGTCGGAGGCGTTGACGCTGAATGGAAAGACACTTAGACTTGAGTAGTAGCCTCCCAAAGACTACAGAGGTGGTTTCCCCGTTATGAAGTTCTCCCCTGCGTTCCGTGTCCTGGTTGGCATCACAGCAGCTGCGCTGGCTGGCGCAAGCCTGAGCTTCGCGCAAACAAAACAGGCCGGTTCCAGCAGTTCCGGCAGCGAAACAATCGCCAAGCCGCTTACCCAAAAGCAGATCAAGCGGAAACAGAAGGAACTGCAGAAGGAACTTGAGGGCCCGTGGAAGAAGTGGATGAACGAAGACGTCGTCTACATCATCACGGATGAGGAGAAGCAGGCCTTCAAACGGCTCAGGACGGACGAGGAGCGCCAGCAATTCGTAGAACAGTTTTGGCAGCGGCGCGATCCCACTCCCGACACCGAAGAAAACGAGTTTAAGGAAGAGCATTACCGCCGTATCGCTTACGCCAACGACCACTACGCCTCTGGCATTCAGGGCTGGCGGACCGACCGGGGCATGATTTACATCAAGTACGGCCCCGCCGACGAGATCGATTCGCATCCTTCCGGCGGCAGCTACGAGCGTCCACAGGAAGAAGGTGGCGGCGAGACTTCAACCTATCCGTTCGAAGATTGGCGCTACCGCTACCTCGAGAACATCGGCACCAACATCATAATCGAGTTCGTCGATAAGAGCATGAGCGGCGAGTACAAGATCTCGACAGATCCGGAAGAGAAGGATGCGCTGTTGTATGTTCCCGGAGCGGGTCTTACCCAGATGGAACAGATGGGCATGGCCAACAAGACGCAACGCTTTCAGCGGACCGACGGAACCCATCTCGGGACGGGAAATCAACCGCTGCCGGAAAGCATGAATGAGTTCACGCGAATCGAGCAGTACGCGAAATTGCAGGCTCCTCCGGCAATCAAGTTCAAAGATCTCGAAGCCGCCGTCGATTCAAAGATCCGCTACAACACGCTGCCCATGATGGTTAAGGCCGACTACATCCGCGTCACCGACTCGACGGTGCTTACCAGCATCAGCATCAAGTTTAAGAACAGCGATCTGCAGTACAAGACAAAAGACAACGCCTCCCAGGCGACCGTGAACATCTATGGGCGCGTAACGTCTCTTACCCGCCGTCCGGTCAATTGGTTCGAAGACACGGTGCTCGCAGGGCCATTTCCGGCGGAGATGCTGCAAAAGTCCATGAATGGCTCACAGCTCTATTCGAAGACCATTCCACTCGCGCCCGGAACCTACCGGTTGAACATCGTCGCCAAAGACACGGTTGGAAACACAATGAACAACTATGAAGTGGCGCTGAACGTTCCGCACTACGACGAAGACCAGTTGGGAGCCAGCAGTGTCATTCTCGCCGATCAAATTGAGCGTGTTCCAACCAGGAGCATCGGCGCGGGACCGTTTGTTATCCGAAGCTCCAAAGTCCGGCCGCGGGTAGACGACACATTCAAACAAAGCGAGACCATGGGTATCTACGCCGAGTTGTACAACTTCGGCATGGACGAAAAGACCAAGAAGCCGGAAGGCTCGGTTGAGTACGACGTGGTTAACACGGCGAATCAGACGGTACTGACGCAGACCGAACAATTAAGTGCGATCCCGAACTCCTCGTCGTTTCTTGTAACGGTCGAGAAGAAGCTGCCGCTGAACAGTCTTGCGCCAGGAAAATATACGCTAAAATTAAAGGTTATTGACAAGCTGAAGAATAAGACGATAATCCCTTCAGCCGGTTTTACGGTAACATCGTAAGCATCTGGGCAGTTTTGCCCAGGACGCGAAAGGGCATTTTTGAAAGGTTTCGCGAGCACCAGGCTATCAGCATCGGTTGTAGTCGCAGGCCTACTGGCGCTATCGGTTTGCGCTCAAGGCGCCGACCTTTCGCTGCCCGTGCCTGGCAATGTGCTCGGCTCGGTCCTTGATACTGCTGGCGCTCCCCAAATGGGCGCTAGCGTATTGCTTTTCAATAAATTCGAGCAACTGGTTGCGAAGACCACCTCGGGGGCTGACGGTCGTTTTGCTTTCGCCGGACTTCCTGCGGACCTTTATTCCGTCCGGGTTTCAGCGGCGCACTTTCTCCCGGTTCTAAGCAACAGGATCGCGGTTAAGGCGGGTCTCAACAGCATGCTGCAGATCCACCTCGCCACCCTCTTCAGCGATGTGGAATTGACCTACACGGTTCCGTCGGGCGGAATGAGCAACGATTGGAAATGGGTGCTGCGTTCGTCGCCTGTTACGCGTCCCATCACTCGATTTCTTGGCGATGATTCCGCGTCCAGCGAGGCGCGCGTACATTCGAGAGTATTCTCCGGAACTCATGCCATGGTTTCCGTTTCGGGTGGCGATTCGAGTCTGATCGATTCCGACTCGGCGCAGTCGGACCTTGGGACTGGGTTCATTCTCTCGACGAACGTACTCGGAAAAAATCAGATTCAGGTGGGTGGGAACTACGCACAGGGTTCGATGATGGGGCCAGCCGCTATGGGACTTTGCGCGATCTACACGCGAGCGCCCGATGGTGGTTTTCTGGTGACCCCGGAAGTGACGCTGACGGTATCGGAATTCGATTTGATGGGCCAACAAAACGGGGCGGAACCATCCAATGGCTCCGTTCCGTCGGTTCGCGCCATGTCACTCAGCATTTACCAGACTTTGGATCCGGTCGATAACGTCCACCTGGAATATGGCATGACCGGCGAATCGGTGGATTACCTCCAGCACACAAGCAGAGTCAGTCCGTTCGCAAGAGTAACGGTTTCGGCCGGCCCGATCGGTGAAGTTGTTGCCTCTTATAGCGATGGCGGCCGTCCCGACGAGCTTTTGGCTCACCAACCGGGTGACAGCGCAGCCCGGGAAGAACTGCAGAGCAACGACATTTCAGGTGCGGCGAGCACGCTTTCCAGGTTGCCACAGTTGTCCTATGCGAATGGCCGCCTCGAATTACAGCGCACCCACAGCTACGAACTCGGATTTCAAAAAACAGCGGGATCCCGCACCTACAGCTTAAGTGGTTTTTACGAAAACGTCGCCGACGGGCGCGTCAACGTAGCAGGCGACACGGCCGGTCTCGATTCTGGCGACCTGCTCTCCGACGGCGTGTCCAAGACGGCTATCTACGATGTGGGGCGTTACACCCGCAGCGGTTTGGTAGCGTCCCTCAGCCAGCGCCTGAACGAATCGCTCGATATCTCGGTGGCGTATGGGCGCATGGGCGGATTCACGGCGGACGCGGCGCAAGCTAATTTCGTGAGACAGAACTCGCACAATGTAGCCAATGCTAACCTGAATGCGCGGTTGCCCAAGGCTGGCACGAAACTGTCCGCGAGCTATGGTTGGATAGCTGACGGCGCGGTGATTCCGCGGCACGACTTTACCACTCAGAACACCTACATATCCGCGGGATTCAACGTCATAGTGAGGCAGCCTCTACCGTCGCCCTTCGGCATGCCTGGGCGCCTCGAAATTACCGCTGCCCTCAGAAACCTGCTCGCGCAGGGGTATCTCCCGATAGGTTCCGACGGACATAATCTGCTGATGATGCAGTCTCCACGAGCGCTTCGCGGCGGTCTGAACTTTATCTTTTAATCCCGTCTCCCCAAACCAGCGGCATGAAAGCGGTCTTCACATGAAATCTGTCGTTATCGAGGAACGGTCGAAACCAGAAATCGCGATTATCGATGGGCCCGTTGCTCCCGTAGCTGGCCGCAATATTCCGATCGACGCCTACCGGGGCTTCGTCATGGTCTTGATGATGGCGGAGGTGTTGCAACTGGCCCGCGTTGCGCGGGCGTTCCCGGGAAATTCATTTCTCGCGGTATTGGGGTTTAATCAAACACATTCGGAATGGGCCGGCTGCTCGCTTCACGATCTGATCCAACCTTCATTCTCGTTCCTTGTTGGCGTTGCGCTCCCGTATTCCCTGTATAGCCGGATGCGGCGCGGCGCGAAATTTAACAACCTGTTCGCTCATGCAATCTGGCGATCTTTCCTGTTAGTGGCGCTTGGTATTTTTCTGCGTTCCATTTACAGTCCGCGGACAAACTTTACCTTCGAGGACACGCTGACGCAGATTGGCCTCGGCTATCCCTTTCTCTTTCTGCTGGGATTTTGTTCGCCGCGGAAACAGTGGATCGCGTTCGCCTCTATCCTGTTCGGCTACTGGCTGGCTTGGGCGCTGTGGCCCATTTCAGGTTCCGCGTTTGACTACGCCGCAGCGGGCGTGGCGCAGCCTTGGCAGCACGCTTACCACGGCTTTGCGGCCCACTGGAACGAGGGCAATAATCTCGGAAATGCTTTCGATCAATGGTTTCTAAACCTATTCCCTCGCGGCAAGCCGTTTGTGGCAAACGGAGGCGGCTATCTGACGCTGAGTTTCATCCCGACGCTCGGCACGATGATATTGGGTCTGATTGCGGGCCGGTGGTTTCGGGCCTCCGCTCCCGCCATTCCTTTGAAGCGCTTCGCCATCGCAGGCGCCATCGGAATTGCGGCGGGACTTTTGCTGCACGTCACCGGTATTTGTCCTGTTGTGAAGCGCATCTGGACGCCAAGTTGGACACTCTTCAGCGGCGGCGCGTGTTTCCTTTTTCTCGCGGCCTTTAGCTGGATCATCGACGTGAAAGGCTATCGCAAATGGTCGTTCCCTTTGGTCGTGGTTGGCGTAAATTCGATCGCGGCGTATCTGATTGCCCACCTGTTTGAAAGCTTCGTAACAAGTAGTCTTAAGATTCACCTCGGCGAGAGGCCTTTCCTAATCTTCGGACCTGGTTTTGAACCGCTGCTCTTCGGCGCGGTCACACTGTTTCTTTACTGGGCAATGCTCTTCTGGATGTATCGTCGCAAGCTGTTCTTGAAGATCTGATCCGGGTTGGGCGGAGAGCCACACCTTAGACAAACACCTTAAAACCGTACTGAACCGCCCGGGCAGGAGGATTCCCTCGCGCCAGATTTCGCTTTACTATTTGGTCATGGCAGCACAATTTTCTCAGTGGGTTCCCTTATCCTTCGCGCTCATTTTAGGAGGAGTCGTTCTCGCGCGAAACAAACGAGTTACAGGTGAGCGGCGCTCGTTCGGTCAATGGCTAATTCTCTTTGCGTATCGAATCATGCGGTTTCTCTGGGCTATCGTGCGCGGCGTCGATGCCGGATACCTGGAGTTCCGTCAGGTTTTAAAGCAAGTCCGCCTTGAAACGGAGAACGAAAGGACGCTAGGCAAACTTGTCAGTAAGTCACCGAAAGAGACTTCTTTTACGCAGGGCTTGCGATGGGCGCGGGAAGAAAGTAGGACGTAAGATGGGAGTTTGCGTTTCCGGCTGCACCCGCTCCGCCTCCGTTTCACCGCGCTCGAACCGGTTCATTTCGCGATAGGACAATCCACGAACATTCTGCGGGGCGCATTTGGCACAACACTAAGACGAATCGCGTGCGAGCCGCAATGCCCTGGAGTCCACGATTGCCCGCGGCGTGCGAGTTGCCCCTATGGCCGCCTGTTCAAACCATCTTCCCTTGCACCGGGACCGAGCGGATTTGGCGATCGGCCGAGGCCGTTTGTGTTCCGTGCAACGCACTTGGACGGACTTACCATCCCATCGGGAGCCGCATTCCATTTCGATCTGAATTTGTTTGACACAGCATCGGCCGACATCAACTCGCTGGCTGCCGCGTTCGCCGAATTGGCGCGCGAGGGACTGGGACCAGGCCGCGGCAAAGTGGAGTTGACGCAAGTCTCGCAGTCGCACGGCGTCACGCTGGAACCGCTCGAATTGAGTCTTGATCCGCCTGCCAAACCGGTTTCACGCCTACTCGTAAGATTCATCACTCCCACCGAACTTAAGTGCGGCGGGCAAATCGCAGCCCAGCCGGATTTCGGCATTCTTGCGGCACGCGTCCGAGACCGCATCGGCACACTCAGCGAACTTTACGGCGATGGCCCTCTACCGATTGATTTTCGCGGCTTCGGCGAACGGGCCGCGCTCGTGCGTATGAAGCGCTGTGAAATCAGAACCGTCGTTCGCAGCCGCCGCAGCAGCCGGACGGGTCAGGTACATTCGACGGGCGGGTTCGTCGGGGAAGCCGAGTACGAGGGCGAGTTGACGGAATTTATACCCTTTTTGAAAGCCGCGAGTTGGACGGGAGTGGGCCGGCAGACGGTCTGGGGCAAAGGTCAGATTGAAGTGGAAGGGCCATCACTTCTTGCAACAGGCTGCGGTGAACCAACTGTTTGCACCAGTTGCGTAGTCGGCCCTGAAGACAATTCTTCCGAATGACTGTCCGGATCCTCCGGACTTTCTAGACAGGAACGTAAGCCTTGCAATCTGCTGATTCTCGGAGATCGCGCCTCTTGAAGCGGGGCTTGCAGCTTGAGTACGCGACGCTTGGATGGAACGTAGTTGGATTTGTTGTCGTTTTTATCGCCGCGTTTGCCGCTCGATCCGCCGCTCTCGTTGGCTTTGGCCTCGACTCTCTAGTTGAAATTTTCGCTTCCATCGTAGTGATCTGGCAATTGAACGGGGTTGCCGCGCCTCGCGAAAGTCGCGCCTTGCGCCTGATTGGAGCCGCGTTCTTTGCGCTTGCGACTTACGTGCTTGCGCAGTCCGCGTACGTGCTTCTAAGACAGATTCACCCGAACCCATCGCCGGGCGGGATTCTTTGGCTCGCCGTGACGGTTCTTGCAATGCTGGCTCTAGCGTATGGCAAGCACGACACTGGCGCGAAGCTTGAAAACCCTGTCCTCGCAACCGAAGCGCGTGTCACCTCGATCGACGCCGTCCTCGCATTCGTGGTGCTCCTTGGTCTTGCTCTAAATGCAGGTCTTGGCTGGTGGTGGGCTGATCCTATCGCCGGACTCGTCATCGTGTACTACGGGTTCAGAGAGGGCGTGCACGCTTGGAACGAGGGAGCTTAATCTCGTAGGCTTCTCTACCCGGCATTCAGCTAGCTTTGGCGATCCGCGACGCTTCGGGACTTTGATTCTAGGCATCGGCTATTGTATCGTTCGCAGTGGACAATCCCATGCAATTCGACCGCTATCGCAACAAACCCCAGTAACTTTGCCTAAAGACCGAATTGCTGCGTTATCGCGTCATACGGATGAAATGTTCTCATCAGCGACAGTCGGCGAATTACTTATTGAGCGTCTATCTGAGTGGGGTATCGACACCATCTTTGGGTTCCCCGGAGACGGGATTAACGGCATCTTCGAAGGATTGCGGACCCACCAGGACAAAGTTCGTTTCATTCAGGTCCGGCATGAGGAAGCGGCAGCCTTCGCAGCCTGCGGCTACGCCAAATACACGGGCCGCCTCGGCGTCTGCTTGGCTACGTCTGGACCGGGTGGAATTCACCTCCTCAACGGCCTCTACGATGCCAAGTGCGACGGACAAGCTGTGCTCGCCATCACGGGTCACACATTCCACGACCTGATTGGAACTCACTACCAGCAGGATGTGGATTTGGACAAGCTCTACATGGACGTCGCCGTCTACAACCAACGTGTAATGGGACCGGCGCATCTGAACAACGTGGTTGACGAGGCAATCAAAACGGCGGTCTCCCGCAGGGGTGTTGCTCATATTACAATTCCCAAGGACATTCAGGAGATGAAGGGCTCTGATGGGCATCGTTCCAGTGCGAACCCCAAAAAGCACAGCGCCGATCTATACGCTCCCGTCTATGCTCGCCCGTCGCAGGCTGAACTTCAGCAAGCGGCGGATCTGCTTAACAAAGGCCGTCGAGTGGCAATTCTCGCCGGAAGAGGCTGTTTGGGAGCGAAGAGCGAAGTGCTCGCGCTCGCTGAGAAACTCGGAGCCCCAATTGTCAAACCTCTACTCGGCAAAGCGGTGACTGATGACAGGAGTCCCTACACAACGGGAGGCATCGGCCTTCTCGGTACGGCTCCTTCGCAGGACGCCCTGGAGGAGTGCGACACGCTGTTGATCGCCGGAAGCAATTATCCTTACATGGAATTCCTGCCGAAACCTGGACAGGCGAAGTGTATTCAGATCGATTTCGATCCCGCCCGGATTGGCTTGCGCTATCCGGTCGAAATGGGTATCGCCGCGGATTGCAAGACGGCTCTGACCGAACTGCTTCCGTTAATCGAACAGAAGAGCAACCACGATTTTTTAACGAAGTGTCAGAAGCGCATGGAGAGTTGGAATGGGCTCATGAAGGAACGTGGAACTCGCACCGACTCGCCCATGAAACCTCAGGTGGTGACCTATCACTTGAATAAATTGCTCGACGACAATGCGATTGTCTCGTCCGATAGCGGCACGATCGCAACTTGGACAGCCCGCTATGTAGAAATTCGCGGTGATATGAAGTTCTCCCTGTCCGGTTCCTTGGCGACTATGGCGAACGGACTGCCCTACAGCGTAGGCGCCGCCGTTGCTTATCCCGGCCGCCAAGTCGTGTGTGTGGTGGGCGATGGCGGTCTCTCCATGCTGATGGCGGAGCTTGCAACTGTCGCCAAATACAAGCTCAACGTCAAAATCATTGTCATCAAAAACAATGTCCTTGGCCAGATTAAGTGGGAACAACTTGTGCAAGACGCTAACCCTGAATTTGGCATCGATCTGGAGCCCATCGATTTCGCCGCCGTGGCGCGCGCTTGCGGAATTGGCGGCTTCAGGCTTGAGAAAGCGGAAGACGCCGAAGCGGTCCTACGCGAAGCGCTGAACTATCCAGGCCCCGCGCTGGTCGAGGCCGTGGTCGATCCGAACGAGCCTCCAATGCCCGGCAAGATCACTACCGAACAAGCGCTCGGTTTTGCCGAGGGACTCGCCAAAGGCGACAAGCACGCCTTCAAAATCATAGAGACCGTGTTGAAGGACAAGGTGCGCGAGATTCTCTAGACCGGAAAACGGCGCTCCAGCATGTTGATCAATATTTCTGGAAGCGAATCGCTCAAACAGAGCGGTGGGACGTTTCCTAGAAGATCGCTGGCCACCGAGATTGACGTTCCAGA
>JALYVD010000057.1 GCA_030853405.1 Acidobacteriota bacterium
GAGCAATTGAGGATGCAATTGTGCATCGACGTAGAATAGCCCCTCCGCGCGGAATAGGTCTCCAAGAAAAGACGGCAGCAGTGTTAGGCTTACCGCGAAGTCGGCTATAGGCGCATTCGCCAGCCAGGCGTCGCCGGAAGGGACGAAAGAGATGCCGTTAATAACCCCAATCCCTTTGATTTGACGCCAGGACTCCGTGCGATGGGAGGGAACAAGACTCAGGCGTAATTCGAAGAACCGGCCCGCGTGACGGCTATCGGGAATGGTGATGAGCTTTCCGTCAGGTGAGAGTGACCAGCGGCCCAGGCCAACGGAAACGAATGCGGTACGCGCCAGTTCGCGTCCTTTGCCTTTGATGGGGTCGAGCTCGAAGTAACGCTGGCCATTGTCCTGGGTAGTGCGGAGAACACAGCCGGCGCCGTGCCCCGGCAGGCTGCACCGGAACTCGTCGAGGGGATCGGCTAAGGGGACCTCCACCGCCTCGCCGCCGGCGGTGGGGGCCCGCAAGAGCCGGTGCCGCGAGGCCACGTCCCGCTTGCCGGGGCTGACAAGATCCCGGTACATCATCAGGAGCCACTTGCCGTCGGGCGTGACTTGCGGCATATAAACGTCGCCCGGCGTCGAGACCAGTAGTTCGGCCTCTCGGCGCGTCATTTTCTGGCGGAAGATCTCTAAACGTCCGTTGCGATCCGACTCGAAGATGACACTCTGGCTATCAAGGGTCCAGGCGTGGGGGTAGCTGTTGGTCTGCTCGAGCGTCAGCCGGCGCTGGTTCCGCAACATCGGAGAAGAAGTGGCCTGCCAGTCGGCGACGGAAGTCTGTGTGGCGCTATCCGTGCGGACTACCGCCAGTGTCCGGCCGTCCCGGCTGCCCGTCAATTGCGACAACACCACTCCACTCAAATGAGACAACTGGCGGGGCGCCCCGGCTGAAATGCCGGTTTTATCGTCTGTGTGGAAAGACCATAAGTTGTGGGCCTCGCTTCTGCGCGCCACATCCTCTCGCAAAAAGAAGAACTCGCCGTCATCGGCGAAAAATCCGGAGTTCAATCGGACGTTCTTGACCTGTACCGTAAGAACTTCGGCATCGAGGGCGTACGAGGCCAGATCGCTGTCTTCGCAGGTATCGGGGTTGACGAAAACGTCTCGCTCACTGAGTGCGGTCCCGCAATGGCGGAGACGATTAAACCAGATAGATTTGTCTTTCGCGGACCAGAAGATCATGGCGATCTTTTCGTCCGGATTGCTCCTGTAGATCAGGCGACCTGCAGTGCCGTCGAGCGGACCTGTCCGGATTTCGTGTCTTTCGTTCAGCCAGGCGATGCGCTTTCGGTCATGCGAGAGGGCCACCAATTCCGCGCTTGCGCGCAGACGGTTCGCCGCGCTGCCACTAAGTGGTATCGTCCATGCTTCAAAGATGCCCTTGGTTATGCCGGCAGCGAGCAGGGTGGTATCGGATGAAAAGAACAATTCGTGAATGGATAAATCCGGTGGAGCATCCAGTTCCTGCACCGATGAGGTCCGGTTGTTGCGCACGAACAAGCCGCCGTCTACCGTCGCGTACGCGACACGGTTTCCGTCAGGCGAAAGCCGCGCCACCGTGACATCGTGGCCAGTCGCATACCTGGTAACCTGCTCGAAACGGAGATCCTGGGAGGTGTGAGCACGGTTCCAGAATCGGAACAGCAGAAAGCCGCCGAGAAGCGCAGCTACGGCGACGCCGATTGCGAGTAGAGGCCAAACAGAGGACTTCTCCAGCCGCTCGAATTGCGAGAGGACGTACTCCGCGCCGGGCCGTTTCGCTGGCGCTGTGTTTTTCATTTGCGTCAGCAGCGGATGATGCCACTTGCCGAGCTCTTCCAGCACCACGGCCAGCGAATACACGTCGCTTGCCCCGCTTACCGGGCGGCCGATTTTCTGCTCGGGCGCCATGTAGCGCGCCGTGCCCACCGGGAGATGCGCACCTGTTCCGTTAAGAGCGCGGTCACGTATGTTCTGGGCCAGCCCGAAATCGAGCACTTTGACGTAACCGTCGATTCGAACCATGATGTTTTCCGGTTTGATGTCGCGGTGCACGATTCCCTTCTGGTGAGCAGCCGCCAAGGCACTCGCGATCTGCCGGCCGATCCGGATAATTTCCCGAGCCGAAAGCTGCCGCGATTTCAGCAACGCACGAAGCGACTTTCCTTCCACCAGTTCCATGGCCATCGCGAGGCCCCAAGGAGTCTGGATCAACTCGTAAACCGTAACAATGTTGGGATGATTGAGCCGCGAGGCGAGTCGTGCCTCAGAGATCACCTGCGAGGCGGCAGCTTTGTCGGGCGCAACTGCGCTCGGCAGGAACTTTAAGGCAACGGTTCGCCGCAGTTCTGCGTCTTCTGCCGCATACACCTCGCCCATTCCACCCTGACCGATCCGCTCAAGGAGCGTGTAACGCCCTACGGTATCGCCGATGCGCCGGTCCGGCGGGGGTGGATAAAACGGCTCGCTTTCAAGCTCTTCGAAAACGGCGAGCACACGGCGTTCGACTTCGGCATCTACCGTTGCGCCACGAACGTATTCGCGCTGCGGCTCCAACTCCAGATCTCCGCCGGTTTCGCACAAGATCCAAGCCGCGCGCCACTGCTCTTCCGTCATTGTTCGCCCCACCTCGATGCGGACAAGTTGAAAAGGGCAGAGACCAGGGAGCGCGAAGCAGAGGCAAATGTGTGTCCCATGATTTTAGAGCGAGCTCACCAGAATAAAAACCGCCATGTCACCAAAGGTTTTTTATTCCGCTTTCAGCTGTTCCCTCAACCATTGCTTGCAGAAGGTCCAATTCCGGGCGACTGTTCGTGGTGCAATCTCCAGGCGATCCGCGATTTCCTCTACCGGTAAGCCCTCGAATACTTTCATTTCCACAATGCTGCGCAAGCGGGAATGGATACCAGCCAATTTTTCGAGGAGCTCGTCAATCTCCTGCAGCGTGGCCGTACCCGCGTCCTCTTTGGCGAACTCGAACTGCGCGACATCAATTTTCACGGCCCGATTGGATAACAGTCTCGAGTGATCGATCAGCAGGTGGCGCATCACATGACCGGCAAATTGTAAAAAGTGATCCCGCTCTGAGCGATTACTGCTGGCCGGAGAGGGCAGCGATTTCACCTTGATTAAGTGCAAATAGAGCTCGTTGACGAGCAGAGATGGTTGCCAGGAATGCTGGCTTCCCTCGGCATTCATCTTGATAGCGGCCAAGCGCCTAAGCTCGGGGTACAAGAGAGAAAAAAGTTGGTCCGCCGCTTCGCGATCTCCAGAGCGGAAGCGGGCCATCAGACTAGCGATCGTCAGGAAGGATTGGTCGGACGTCACGCTTTAAAATATGTTATCCGTGACCTTGCCAGAAGACCGCTCTGTAAGGTTGCGCCTCGCTTCTGGGCTGCGACCGTCAGGCAGTAATCCCGGTGCTGGAGTTTCACGTTCAGGTCGGAAAGTTTTTGCGCCTGAACTTTTTTGGAGGGCATGGCAGTTTTTCATAGGCTCCACTCGCTAGGGAAGGTATGACTGCCTTCCTTTCACAAAGCTTGTCTCGCAAAGGCTGCTGTGAGTGGTCTGTGATGTCCCGATTGAGGGTCCGTTTCGCCGCGACGGCACGGAGCGCTTCAGGCGGACTGCCGTTGCTGCCGGTCTTGGTTGTTTTGCTGCTTGCCCGGCCGGGTTGGGCGCAAAGATCAGCCTCCTCACCCGATTTCAGCGCCGTGGCAGATATTCTGAATGGCCAGTACACCTTGCTGACGGTCGATGACGTTGTCTTTGGAAGCCGCCTGCTGAATACGAATGACTCGAAAGTAACCAACCAACAAAGCGCGCCCGACACCGCCTTCGCCACCCAGGGCAATTCCACCCGCCGGGGTGAGGTGCTTGCTCACATGTTCGCCGGCTCAGGCGATGTCCTTGTTTACACGACAACGGACAAAGTAGTAGTGTACGATCCGCGCACCAGGAAGTCTCTGTCATTCGCGCTGACCGACAAGGACGGCTTCGCGACTTCGCTCTCGGCGGGAGATCTCACCGGCGATCAGTACGACGATGTAGTCGTTGGATCTGCCAGCGGCGTCCGAGTGCTGACCGCCGCAGATCCGAATGACTTCGGCAAGGGCATTCGCTTAGGTCCTCTGGCGAGGGCCAATCGAGCCGACCAGGCCAATGCCATCGGTAAGTTCAGCGGGGACGCTAATCAGATCGCCCAGCTTGTCACAGCTACCGATGCCGACATTTATATCTTCTCTGTCAATCCCAAAACACTGGAAGCTATGCGCGCCGGGCAGTGGCAATCCAAAGCGTCCCCAAGCCGGGATCCGGCGCAGGCGGAAAGTCTGGCCGTCGGACACTTCTACTCCACAACCCAAGACCAGTTGCTCTTTGGAAAAATCGGTATCCCCGGCAAGAGCACGCTTCGAACGGTAAGCCTGGAATTGCTTGACTTTGATAAATCGGTAAAGCCGCAGGTAAGGGATCGAGCGGAGTTCACCATCGAGGAAGCTGAGCGGACCTTGCTGCAGCCGGGGCATCTCGATCCCAATTCGAAGTTCGACCAGGTGGTGCAGATAAACGATTACAACCGAACTTACCATCGTCCTTTTAGTGGTGGTGCCCGGGCGCACGATCCACTCAGCTACTTCCGAATCATCAGCTTTAACAATCGTGCGCAAATAACCCCCGGTCCATACCAGCGGCACACCTTTAGAGTTTTGGATTTCGCTATCGGGAACTTCGATCGCCTGGCTAGTGGGCGTCCCACGTTGGGACAGCAAATCGCAGTGATAGCCGGTTTCAGCTTCGAGAGTACGGTCAGTGTGGGCACCGGCAAAGCCAACTTACAGATTTACAACGTAACCATCAAGTCCACGGGCGCCGGCGACGTGCTCAGTATCGCGGAGAACCCCACCTCGGAGTACAGCCTGGGCGATTACTATAAGTCGAAGAAAGCATATAGTAACGGAGATCAACAGTTTCAGAACATTCCCCTGATTGCCGGCGATTTACAAGCCCGCTCGATCGGGTTGGGCAATCCGGTGAAGATCACGATAACCGATCAGATTCGGCCGGACGTTGTGTTATCTCTTCCTCCGATGCACGTCGATTACGTCAAGCCATATCGCACCGGCACATTCCCTGGTTGCGACAACACAGCCAAGCCGTGCGACGTAAACATCAGCGTTTTGCCGGGCAGCTTTCAAACCAGTTTCTCCTCGAGCAATGAAAAAAGCACGGAATCCGTACGAAAGAGCACCACCAGTTATGGATATGCCAGCGAGATTGGAGGCGGAGCTTCCCTCGTCCTGGGCGATACCGATGCCAACAGCTTTTCCGCCTCTTATGCGTACGCCGTCAAGAACTCGTACGAAAACGAGGTAGCCACTTCCGATAGTAAATACAGCGCGGAGAAGGATTCTTTAAGTTCAACAACGGGCTTTGCGGATCATTTATTCTTCACGCGGGAGCGCCTCAATGTCTGGGTTTATCCAATCATGGGATTGAAGGTCTGTCCACGAAGCAAGCCGTCATGCGCGGACGCTGAAAAAACGCAAGCCTACGTCGAATACTCAGGGCCGGATAATATTACGTTGTTTGATGTCGACGCCACCACACAGGAGTGGTATCAGCCCATAGACGAACCTGGCAATGTCTTTTCCTATCCGTGGAGCGTTGCGCTGTTCGAAAGCACCTACCCGAGCGCCGGCCTATTGACCGCCAGACCGGCCTGGAGGGGGATTGATACCACACAATCCAGTTATGAGTCGAACTGGACCAAAGAATCTACCAAAGATGTGTCGGTCGGCGCCAAGACCCTTACCACTCACGACAACACCTTTACCAGCTCCGCGACCGTTGGCGCAGCAGGCATTGCTCAACTCCAAATTGACTTCAGCAGCAACTTCAATCGTAGTACCGGGCTCGAGACGCTCGAAGACTCTACCGTCTCGTTAGAGAGCAACAATGGCTTAAAAGTAGATAAACCGGCCTTTAGCAGCAATATCGCGAATAACTATGGCTACTACTTCGCCGGCTTCGTGTACGCCAATCACCCTCCCGCGCAGCCGCCCGCACGCCCAGTGGTCATTGCGCCGGATGGAAGCCCTGCCGACCTGCAGACTCACGGACCGTTGCTAAGTGGATTTCTAGCTAATTTGAACCCGCTGAGAGATCAGCGCGTCGCTTCTTTTTGGACGCAAGCTTACAACCAACCCGATATTGCCCTGAACCACCCGGCACGATGGAGTTGGAACAAGAACTCCGGTGATGTAACGTTCAATGGGAAAAACTTGGAGGAAGATCCCATTCGTCAGGAATTTTACTGGATGAAAGGTCTTTACATTACTCCAGTGGGAGCCGGCGGAATGGGCCCGCAGCGGCAGGAAACGAGCGTGGACCAGCCTCTCGATTTGCGCGCGCGCGTCTATAACTACAGCTTGGTCGACGTTCCCAGCCAGGCTCAAGTACGCGTGGAGTTTTATGGCCAGTTAGTCGACACCAAGACCGATCATCTCTCCGGTGGCGCATTCCGTATCGGGGGCGCCACCCTGCCCCCCATTCCCGGTTTCAATTCGAAGCCAGCGACGCCGAATTGGGCGCTCGCCGGCACCGTCTTCGATCCGCGTCAGTTTGCCCAAACACGCGATGGCAAAGTGTACCTGGCGTTCTGGGTCGTGGCCTGGTACGAGGATCCGGCGGGAAAGCTGGGCCCCGAAGTAGCCGATCACGGCTTGACCGCTATCCCGGGATCCTGGTCGCAGATCTCCCAGGTCGGGACCGAAGCCCACAGCAACAATGTCGGACTCTACGGCGCGCATATCCCGCTTTATATCGCTCCTTCCGAAAACCCCTCGACCAGTACGGCTGCCGCCTTCGTCAGAGCCACGAACGTCGCCCCTGAGACTTCGGCCAGCGTCGTCATGGAGAGTCTCTCCGGCGCCCCACAGCACCTGGCCGCGAACGCCAAAGCCACAGTTTCGGCGACGCTGCACAATTTGAGCGATCAAATGAGTTCGCAGGTTATTGCCTTCTATGATGGCGATCCCGCCGCCGGTACCAAGCCCTTCGAGATGCAGGAAATCCCAATCATCCCCGCCGGCGACCTCTATACAGTCAGCGCTTCATTCCGTCCGGAGACACCAGGCGTACATACCTTGTATGCTGTGGCCGATCCCGGCACATCGAATGCGACGATGCAGATTGAAACCATCACAGTTGACCAGTAGAGTGATCGGCAAAACCGCAGAACCACACGTTCTGAGTGCACCAAAGCGTATTGTCGTCCAGCTTTACCCAGTCAGTCAGCAGGCCGGCTACGCGAGACGTTCGTGAAGCCGGCCCTGAAACCAAGACCACTTTATACTTCGTTTAGATCGCCTAAAGAATCTGCGCGTCCAGCACTGGAAACACCTGGTCGTAGCTATCGAACCTGAATGCGTATAACGTCGTCACGGTTTAGTACGGCAGATCCAGTCGCACCCTTTGGTTCGGTATCGCGCGCAACGTACTCTTCTTGCTCCTACGTTGCCAGTTAAGATGCGCTGTGCCATTGCGGGAAGCGGGTATATCGTGCGCTCCGGCAAAACGCAATCATGGGTTCTGCTTTCAGCAACTCTGAGCAAGTGGTCTTGCGCAGACGCTCCCGCAAAGGCGACAGTGGCTTACACGCTGAACTTATTTGTCACCGTTGATCCTGCTGACTGTGCCGATTCCCTTCCCGTTAAATTCGAACTCCTGGAGTCTCACTTGCGAGGCGTTGCCATCCACGCCGATCGTGAACTCGACACCCAGCGGCGCGTCGGGATGCACTGTGAATGTGTACGACAAGAAAGTGTTGCCATCCCAGTGCCGCAACGGCACAGGCGGCTGGTTAACACCGCGCGTCAGCCACAGCCTGCCGTTCGCCGCTGCTACCTTTACCTTGCCGACATAATCATTCCGAAAACTACCTACATAGGCGCTGAGATCCAGCGGTGGCCGGTTCGGAACCGGGCGATGCGAGTATTGCTTTCTTAGTTCTTCAAAGAAAACAGAATCTCGATCGAATATGCTTTTCAAGAGTCTAAACCAGTCGCGCGTTACATACCCATAG
>JALYVD010000061.1 GCA_030853405.1 Acidobacteriota bacterium
GAACTGGCTCGTACCTACCAGTCGAAACGAGACGTGATCGTTTCAGTTCTTGAGAATGTGGGATTGCGCTGCCATGTACCGAAAGGCGCTTATTACGTGATGTGCGATGTCAGCAGCATGGGTTTCAGCGATGACGTGACGCTTGCACGTCATCTGGTGGAAGAAATAGGTGTTGCGGCCGTCCCGGGGTCAAGCTTCTTTTCCGATGCGGCGCTGGGCTCTCACCTGATCCGCTTCTGCTTTGCTAAGAAACGTGAAACCTTGGAGGCGGCTGAGGCACGATTGCAAAAACTGGCCAGATGATTATTGCGTGCCCAGGGAAACCTTTCCAGCCGGGCTAGATTGCCTGCGCGTATAGCTCGTTTTGAGATTCATATACAGAACGCGCAAAATTGCAATCACCGGAATCGAAAAGAACATGCCCGGGATACCGGCCACTCCTTCTCCGGCGAAAACGGCGAACAGAACCAGCAGCGGGTGTAGTTCCACTCCGGAGCTCATCAGATATGGGCTCAGTACATAATCGGCAAAGACCCGGTAACAGCCCCAGAAAACAACGACCCACAGCAACCCGCCCGAACCGGATACCCCGAGCACCGTCAGTATCACCACACCCGCGGCGGCAGGACCGATTACCGGGATGAACTCCAGCAAGGCCGCCAGCCCTGCAAGCAGCAAGTCGTAGGGATAACCCATTACGCTCAAAAACAAAACCCAGCAGACGAACGAACACATCGCTAATAAGACCAGCGCCCGGATGTAGTTCTTGAGCACCAAGTGGACTTCGTCCAGAATACGTCTCACCAACGACTGACCATGCCCGTCTTCCACAGCTCCGATCAAATTAACTCGGATCTGCTCGCCATCCTTAAGAAAGAAAAACGCGAGAATCGGGATCAGGATCACGTACAGCAGAGCTCCAATGCCGCTCAGGATTCGCCCGCCCGCGCCCTGAATGAACGGAACGACTCGCGACCCCAGCGTCGAGACTTGCCGCGTCGCAAAACCGATTACCTCGGCCCTCACTGGATCGAGCCACCCCGGGAGCGGAATGGTAGCCAGCCTATTCTTTGACAAGAGCGATGGCAGTTTTGTGGCTAGGTTTGTCGCTTGGTCAGCGATTTTCGGAATGAGCTCAAACCCGATCAGCACGAGGACGCCGATCAGGCATACGTATACCAACGTGAGAGCCAAGTTCCGTCGCTTCGGCATCAGGCGCTCGATCAGTACGACCACGGGCCAAAGCATGTAGGCGAAGAAGACGGCTAGTGCAAAGACGAGGATCGTCTCGCGAATGAAATAAACCACCGCCAGGAACAGGCCAAACAGGAACACCGTCCAGACGATTTTCAGAGCCCGTTCATCAATCCCCAACATGATTGGTAGACTAGCAGGTGCTCAAGTCCGATGCACTTTAATGCGGTCTAACGTGCGCGATATGCGCGGCCTGGTTCAGCAGCTGCACGAGTTAGAGCGGCAACTATGTTCAGGCGGCGGCACAAAGAAAATTGAGAAACAGCATCGGGATGGAAAATGGACGGCCCGCGAACGCGTCGATCACCTCATCGACCCCGGCACGAAGTTCCTCGAAATCGGCCTGCTGATCGCCTATGACAAATATGATGGGCAAGGGCCCGCGGCTGGAGTGGTCACTGGACTAGGAAAAATCGAAGGGCGGCCTGCGGTCGTCGTGGCCAATGACGCCACTGTCAAAGCCGGGGCCTGGTGGCCGGAGACAATCACGAAGATTCTCCGGTCGCAGGAAATCGCCATGCGCAATCGCGTTCCCATCGTCTACCTGGTGGACTCGGCGGGCGTGAACCTTCCGCTTCAGGACGGAATCTTCCCCGGCCAATATGGCGCGGCGCGGATCTTCTACTACAACTCGCTGATGCGGCGCCGTCTGCACATCCCTCAAATTGCGGCTGTGATGGGTCCGTGTATCGCGGGCGGCGCTTACCTGCCCGCTCTTAGCGACGTCATTGTCATGGTAGAGAAAGTAAGCTTCATGGGGCTTGGCGGCCCTAATCTTGTGAAGGGGGCGGTTGGCCAAATCACCGATTCCGAAACCCTGGGCGGCGCGGCCATGCACACGGCCGTCAGTGGCGTTGCCCACTTTGCCGCCAAAGACGATGCCCACTGCATTGAGCTCATCCGTCAACAATTCCGCGCCATGCCACCGCCGAAACCGGTCGCCCACGGCACTGACGCGAAGTCTGAACCTGAAGGACTCTACGACGTAATGCCCGGCGATCACCGCCTGCCGTACCGCATGGAAGATATCTTCGACCGCATCCTCGACGCTGGTGATTTCCTGGAATTTCAGCCCCAATATGCGCCCGAATTCGTCTGCGCCACCGCGCGGCTCAATGGCCGAAGCATCGGCGTGATCGCGAATCGCCGGGGCTTTCTCAAAACGCACAGCGGCCCGCGCGTCGGCGGCATTGTCTATACCGAATCCGCCCGCAAGGTGGCCTACTTTGTCGAGAACGCGCAACGCCACAATCTGCCTCTCTTGTACGTGCAAGACGTCTCGGGGTTCATGGTCGGCGTCGAAGCCGAAACGGCGGGGATCATCCGCGCGGGCGCGGAGATGGTGGAAGCGATGGCCTGCGCCACTGTGCCCAAAATCGTTTTGACGGTGAACCACGCTAGCGGAGCCGGATACTACGCCATGGCGGGTCAGGGCTTTGACCCGAACTTCACCTTCAGTTGGCCTACCGCGCGCATCGCGGTGATGGAAGGAGATTCCGCCGTGCAGGCCGTCTATGGTCCGGAACTCGACAAGCTTAAAAGCTCAGGTCAGCCCGTACCCGAAGACCTGCAAGCGAAAATCGAGCAGACCCGCGCCGATTACGAGCGCTGGCTCGATGCCAAGTACGCCGCCGCACGCGGACACTGCGACGCCATCATAGATCCCGCCGAGAGCAGGCAAATTCTGGACTTCGCGTTCGAAGTGGCTTGTGCGAATGACAAAACGGATCACCTGCCTTTACAGTTAATGTAGATATGATCCGAATCGCCAACGGACAAGGTTTTTGGGGCGACTGGTTGGAAGCTCCAGTTCGTCTCGTCGAAGGCGGCCCGCTCGATTACCTTACACTCGACTACCTCGCCGAAGTCACCATGTCGATTTTGCAGAAGCAGCGAAAGGCGGATGCGAATCTAGGTTATGCACGCGATTTTCCGCCACTGATCGCGCGAATTGCCAAACAGATCCGTCAAAAGAGGATACGAGTCATCGCAAACGCGGGCGGCGTAAATCCTGTTGCCTGTGCGCGTGAAGTAAAACGGCTTGCGCCGGACCTGAAGGTCGCCGTCGTACTTGGCGATGACATTCTCGACCGCTTGGACGATCTGATCGCGCAGGGACATCAACTGCGGAACATGGACACAAACGAGCCGATCGCCACAATACGCTCGCGTATTCAGAGCGCCAATGTTTATATCGGAGCCTTCCCGCTTGCCGAGGCTCTACGGACCGGCGCCGACGTGGTAATTACCGGCCGCTGCGCCGATGCCGCGCTTGCGCTCGCGCCCATGATTCACGAATTCGGTTGGGGACCCGATGACTGGAATCTACTCGCGGGCGGTATCTCCGCCGGGCACGTGATTGAATGTGGAACTCAGGCGACGGGCGGCAACTGCAC
>JALYVD010000074.1 GCA_030853405.1 Acidobacteriota bacterium
TCCTGCGCGGCTTGTTGGCGTTTTTGCGATTCGAAGCCAATTTGCTCTTTTCGCTTGTCGGCTCTTAGCTTTGCAAGCTGATTGAGGCATTTGTGGAAGGCGCGGTCGTGGGTGGTCTGGTAGCGCATGTAGAGGTTGAGCAATCTGTCGAAGTTGGTTTCCACGGAGCTTGCGAGCCTGTCAGAAACTAGCACGGCGCGGGGCGGAAACGAATTTTTGGGGTGACTTGAAATAGAGCTATATGGTTGAGCGCATATGAATGAAATTTATTTTATCGACCGGTGACCCATTTGCAAAAAGTCTTGAAGACGAATGCGTGAATCAATTCGGGAGGCTGCAACAAAGTTAATACGAAAGGGTTTTCCGTTAGCTTTTTGTTGCGCACTGCTTACACTATGCGCATCGGCCCAAACGGTTCAGAGTTCGACTGTCGGAATTGCCACACAAGCGAAAGTGCTGCGAAGGACAACGTCGCGGACGCGATGAGTCGGCTAAAGCTGATCGTCCTGGTTCAACATGCGCATTGCGCGCGCCAGACTTCTGTGCATGCGGTTGAACGACTCCGCCAAACTAGAAATCTCATCTCTTCCTTTTACCGGAAGTTCCTGGACGTCGATATTACCTTTACTAATTTCGTCGGCGGTAGCGGAAAGCCGTGCAACAGGGCGGAGGACGCTAACGTAGAGCACCAGATCGAGGACGATCAACGTAAGAATAGCGATACACACCAGATACCCGACCAGCGTCTTCGCCCCTTTTTCGGAGATGCTGGCCGGCAACGAGTCGGGCACTGAAACGATCTGAGCGCCGATGGCTTCATCCTGATGCCACCCAAATCCGTTATTGGGGCCATATTGGCGAATCATGGACGCTGGAGCGCGGCTGGGCGTACTGTGGCATTCCAGGCACGCTGGATTTTGAATTCGAATCGGCCGTGCGAAGAAAAGCGAGAGCCCGGCGGGAGTCATACGTTCACCGACGAATTCCTTCCGGTCCGGATGATTGCGGAAGGTATTCACAACGTCCGTTTCCCAATCCACGGCCCGATCCCGCAGGTTTGTCGGATTGAGCGTCGCTTCCTTGTAGGAGTAATCGGGATAAGCCTGGTGAAGATTGTTGAAGATTTCCGTCGCGGCGTAGGCGGGAACGGTTTGAGGCAAGAAATTCCTGCGCAACTCCGTGCGAGTTTCTAGCAGCGGTTTGATCTGCGTTTGCGTGTAGCGGCGCGTGGAGGTGGTCGTTTGCATCATGAGCCTGGCCTGCTCAATGACCTGATCGCGCGCCTCCGCCCGCAGGAACCGGTAGGAAAGGAGGCCTGTGGGAATCATTCCCAGGCCAAAGACGATTAGAAATATAAGATTGAACTTGATGAGCAGCTTCATTGGAATGTTCGATTCAGGCGATCCTATTATGCTAAAGCGACAAAACTCGGGCTATGTTTGCATTCTCTGTAAATAACGGCGGACTTTATGTCGCGGCGGAATAGAGCCCCGCGGCAGCGCGAGGCGCCCAGGAATCAGGAAGCCAGTCCCAACGCAGCTGGTATCGAGAAATCACAGCCCTTGCTTTCTTCGGCCGCCTGGATCTCTGTGGCGCTATCCGTTGCCATTTTTCTCGTCTATGCGCCGGTCCGGAACTTCGGTTTCGTTGACTTCGACGATGACTTCTACGTTTCCCTCAACCAACACGTGCAGCAAGGGTTGACCTGGGCGGGCGTGAAATGGGCATTCACCTCCGTGAGCCTTTATTATTGGCAGCCGTTGACTTGGCTGTCGCACATGACGGATTGCCAGCTGTTTGGGATCAACCCGGGCGCCTTCCATCTTGTGAACGTCGCTATTCATGCGGCCAACGCCGTATTGGTGTTTCTGGTGTTCCGGACGCTAACGCAGCGGCTCTGGCCCAGTGCAATCGTTGCGGCCCTTTTCGCCCTGCATCCGCTTCGCGTAGAGTCGGTTGCCTGGATTGCCGAGCGTAAAGACGTACTGAGCGCCCTCTTTGCGCTGCTAACGGTATGGGCGTATGTTCTGTACACACGGCGAAAGGATCGGATCGGCTATGTCCTGACCGCCGCGGTCTTCGCCTGTGCATTGATGAGCAAGCCCACCGTAGTAACCCTGCCGCTTGCGCTTCTGTGCCTTGACTACTGGCCGTTAGAGAGGTTCCGATTAGGCGAGCGGTTTCCGTTGAGGCTTGTTGCCGAGAAGCTCCCTCTTCTCGGGATGGCGGCGAGCGTCAGCCTCATTACGGTAGTTGGGCAGAATCGCATGGGCGCCTCTCCCAACCTCTCCCTTTGGAGAAGGCTCGAAACGGCGGTGTCCAGTTACGTCAGTTATTTAGGGATGCTGCTTTGGCCCAAAAACCTCGCGGTGATGTACCCGTATTCGATAACTTATTCCATCGCATGGATCGTATTTTGCGTCTTGCTGTTGATCCTTCTCACCGTGGCCGCAGTGTACCTTGCGAAGCGATATCCGTTCCTGTGCTTTGGCTGGTTTTGGTATGTGGTGATGTTGCTGCCCATGTCGGGAGTGATCAGACAGGCGGGGCCGCAGGCGTTAGCAGACCGATTCACCTACCTGCCGAGTATCGGGTTGTTGGTGGCGGCCGTGTGGTTCGCGGCTGAGAAGAGTTCCGATTGGCGGAATCGTAAGTTGATTGGGACAGCGAGCGTTGCGTTGATTCTAGCTACGCTAGGAATCGCCAGCGCGAACCGGCTTGCAGTTTGGCGAGATAGCGTTACGCTGTTTGGCAATGCGGTGGCCCTTGCACCCGATAGCGCCATAAGCCAACACGACCTTGCTTATGGACTTGCGGAGCAAGGACGCTATGCCGAAGCAATTCCTCATTATCGTAAGGCGCTAGAACTGGACCCGGGCCTTTTCCGCGTACATTACAATTTAGGGCGCGCGCTTTACGAACAGGGCCAAATCGGGCAGTCCGCGGCTCAGTTCGAAAAGACTCTTCAGCATGCGCTTGCGCCCGAGTACGAATCGGACGTGCGGAATGCGCTCGGAATCGCGCTAATTCGAGAGGGCAGGGTGGCGGAGGCGAAGCGTGAGTTTCTGAGGGCGGTTCAACTGAAACCGAACGCCGCGGAACTTCATGCGAACCTCGGTTCCTGTTTCGCGACCGAGGGAGATTTGAAGGATGCAGTCATTGAGCTTAGAGACGCCGCCCGAATCAAACCTGACTACGCGGAAGCGCACCGGAATCTCGGGATCGCGCTGTCGCAACTTGGCCAGCCAGTGCAAGCTCTAGCTGAATTGGAGACCGCGCTCCGGTTGAGCCCCGGCGACCCGCAGACGGAGCATCTGATACAGACGCTCCAGCCGAAACACCGATAATAGAGGTATGGAAGATTTGTTGACAGTTGCCGGGCGTTCTTTCCATTCCCGATTGTGGGTGGGCACGGGAAAATACCGTAGCAAGCAACTGATGGCGCGATGTCACGCGGCATCCGGCACCGAGATGGTAACGTTGGCAGTCCGGCGCGTGAATCTGACGGACCGTTCGAAGGAATCGGAACTCGATTTTATCGATCGAGCGAAAATTCACATCCTGCCGAATACGGCGGCCTGCTACACGGCGGATGACGCGGTACGAACGGCGCGTCTGGCCCGCGAAGTAGGGCTTTCGAACTGGATCAAGCTTGAGGTCATCGGCGATCAGAAGACGCTCTTTCCAGATAACGAAGGCCTGCTCGAAGCAACCCGCATTCTGGTGAAGGAAGGCTTTGTGGTCCTGCCTTACACAACGGACGATCTGGTGAATGCCCGCAAACTGGTCGATGCCGGAGCCGCGGCCGTGATGCCGCTTGCCGCACCGATTGGCTCGGGCCTTGGAATTCAGAACGTTACGAATTTGAAGATTCTGCGAGAGGCGATTACCGAAGTGCCCTTGATTGTGGATGCTGGTGTCGGAACGGCATCCGATGCCGCAATTGCGTTGGAACTTGGGTATGACGGAGTGCTTCTGAACACCGCCATCGCTGAAGCGGAGGATTCCGAACGCATGGCCTACGCTATGAAGCTTGCGGTTGAAGCGGGACGGGCGGCGTTTCTTTCAGGCCGCATGCCCAAGCGCGAGTATGCCATGGCGAGCAGTCCGCTTACCGGAATGATCGCCGCGGGGCGGTAGCCTGGTAGGCGTGACAGGGACGGGACACACGTAAACCCTCCCTGACTAGCCAAGAAGCGCGCCGTGTTAATCCATGCTAACGAACTCTCCGCTACAAGCCACTCAAGCATCAATCGTCTGAAATCTGCTCTACATGCCGACTCCGAGCGACAGGCGCGGGCTCGCGCCCTTGGTGAAGCCGCTGCTCAGGCTGCTGCTGGCGCTTTCGCACTTGCCTCCTCGCTGCCGCGAGGAGTGCTGGTCGATTCATTTCATTGAGATAGTTGGCTGCGAATGGTTTCCGAAAGGTGACTGCTACGCTTATCTGCTCGCACATCCACGGCGGTTGAAGCGGAAACTGAAACCCGTGAATCACCCTCAACCAATCTGGTCCATCCGTTTTGAAGGAAGATTGCTAAGTGATCAAAACAAAATCTGTCTATTCACCTATTCAGAAGCGCCTTGACGGTCTCCGCGTGTTGGCCACTCGTTTCCATGGTCGCGGTTTAGCCAAAGAGAAATATGATGTTTGGATGCCGAACCTAGCGCCAAGTGAAGAGTTGCTGCGGGAGGATCGCGAAGGACAAATTACGTGGGCAGAGTTCCGCAGATGATATCGAAAAGAGCTGCGTGAGAACGGGACTATAGACGAGCGGAACGCCTTTATCAAAAACCATGGCCAGAAGTTTACGTTGAGGTTGCTTCAACAACTTGCCGCTTCTGGCACTGTAACCCTGATGTGCCATTGCTCGGAAGATCAGGCGCATTGCCACCGCCACCTCCTGTATGAGGTCCTGCAAGGCACGATCGGCTGATCTCCGTTACCGTTCCCGGTGTGCGCATTGGGCCGATGGGGGCTGGGAACGCTGCGAGTTATTGATCGATAAGCTTGTTCGCAGTGTTCCCAGTAGGTTTAGACGTTCATAGCAGCGGGATGGCAATCCTGTATGTGCGCGCGCGAAAAAACGGGGAACACTGGGAACATGATTTGCTTCCACGTACTTGCAAGTGGGAACACCGGGAACGTTCAGGGTTCTGCTCTGCGATAGCGACACTCCAGCGTTGCTCCTTTCCGCTCGCGGTATCGATGCAGCCACAAACTAGGGCCCAGAACCGGCGCGCACCGGTATCGTCGCAGAGATAGGTTGAGTGATCGACGGTACCATCGAAAACGCACTGACCCGGCGACTCGGGGAACGGTGTTAAGCCCCAGCAGAGATCTCAAAACTCCCGGCTTTCACCAGATTCCGGGACGCACTCGACGAAGTCAAAACTTAGATTCAGCTAAGTCTGTAAATACGCGCGCACCTTCTCAGAACGACGGGAGATGATTAGCCAAGAATCCATTCTGTCCTTTGTCGGCTTTTGCGCCCCAAGTCCAGTAAAGCCCAAGATAACCATAGTTCGCGCTCTGGCCGATTGCCGTGTGTCCATATGCGAAAAGCACCTGAAAGCCAGGATTCTTGATGTAGTAATAGCCGCCGACGTCGATCATGGTGGCCGGTCTCGTCTGCGCGGTAGCGTAACCTTCCGGCCCGTGAGAAAAAACCTCCACTCCCAGCGTGAGTTT
Source organism: Acidobacteriota bacterium (assembly GCA_030853405.1). GTDB lineage: Bacteria > Acidobacteriota > Terriglobia > Bryobacterales > Bryobacteraceae > Bog-105. Next base: position 5,690 of record JALYVD010000074.1, read on the forward strand.
CTTGCCTAGGTCTCTCTGTAGCAGCCATCCTTCGTAAGCGAAGTTGCGATACTGCGTCTGCCTCACAATTTGAATTCCGCCGCCGCCGTAACTGGTCCAGTGCCCCCAACTTTTTTGTATCCAAATGGGAAGCTTGTACCACACTTTCCCAACGCCCAGCCCTTTGGCGTAGTTGCCGGTGGGGATTTCGATCATCGTAAACGTGCCGATTTCCGGACGATGTTTGGTCTCTTTCACGAACCGATACTTCGCACCCAACTCCACGTCGGTCAGACCGTAGGCGCTGGGGCCAACTCCGGCGGGGAAATACCTGGGGTCGTTGGATGGCAAGATCCCACCGAAAGGCAAGACGGCATGAAGCTGGAGGTTCGGCGCCGCTCCCCAGTTGAATTCGATGGCCGGTCCCACGGGATCGTGTTCCACCGGCGAGCCGGCTGTGGCCCCGAAGACATAGAATTCGTAATGCCGGAAATCGACTGGCTCTGGATCATCGTTCTGAAACGGCGGTCCAGCCCACAATTTGCCGGTGGCCAATAAAAAAAATAGGAATAGAGCCGAACTTTTCATCTGGCTCCTTTAATCCGAGTGCAGACGGAGTCTGTAACCTGACGGGTTGTCGCACTGCCGCCCAAATCCGGTGTAACGTTCCCCGCCTCAGTGGCCTGCTCAGTGGCTTCCATCAGCCTCGAAGCCGCTTCCCTCTCGCCAAGATGCTGGAGCATCATCGAAGCCGACCAAAACGCTCCAATCGGATTCGCAATTCCTTTCCCGATCAGGTCGAACGCGGAACCGTGAATAGGCTCAAACATGGAAGGGAACCGCCGCTCGGGATCGACGTTGCCAGTCGGGGCAATCCCAATACTTCCGGCGAGCGCCGCCGCCAAATCCGACAAAATATCAGCGTGCAGGTTTGTCGCGACGACCGTATCGATACTCGAAGGCTGCATCACCATGCGCACTGTCATCGCATCCACCAGCATCTTGTCCCAATGAACCTCAGGATAGGCTAGGGCGGCTTCCGCTGCAATCTCATCCCAAAGCACCATCCCATGCCGCTGAGCATTGGACTTGGTGACGACAGTCAGACGCTTCCTGGGCCGGGTCCGCGCAAGCTCAAAAGCGAACCGCATGATCCTGGTAACTCCGGAACGCGTGAACACAGACGTCTCCGTACCCACCTCTTCCGGATGCCCGCGATGCACGCGTCCACCATGGCCGGAATACTCGCCTTCGGTGTTCTCGCGAACGATTACCCAATCGAGTTGGCCGGATTCGCAATGCCGCAGCGGCGATTCGATCCCGCGCAAAATGCGTGTCGGCCGGACATTCGCGTATTGATCGAAGCCCTGACAAATCGCCAGCCGCAGCCCCCACAAGCTCAAGTGATCGGGCACGTCCGGGGCGCCAACCGCTCCAAAATAAATAGCGTCAAATGGCCGCAACGTCTTCAGCCCATCCGCCGGCATGAAAACGCCTTCGCGCTGGTAATACTCCGTTCCCCAATCGAACTCTTTGAACGTAAGCCGCAGATCACCGCTGCATTCCTGCAGCAGTCTCATAACCTGCACCCCCGCTGTGATTACTTCCGGTCCGATTCCGTCGCCAGGAATCACGGCTATGCGGTGCTCACCCATATACCGAGAGTTTAAGCTGAGTCATCATGAGCGCAGCAATCCGGATCCTCGTTACCGGCGGCACATTCGACAAGGAATACAACGAATTGAATGGGCGACTGTTCTTTAAGGACTCGCATGTTCGCGAGATGCTCGCTCTGGGACGATGCCGTCTGAATCTGGAAATCCGGACGCTGATGATGATCGATAGTCTCGAAATGACGGCCGCCGACCGCGACCTGATCGTCCACGCTTGCCAGAGTTCTCCCGAACGGCGGATCGTCATCACGCATGGTACCGACACGATGGCTGAAACAGCTCGCGTGTTAGCCGCTGCTGTCCCGGATAAAGTGATTGTCCTTACAGGTGCGATGATCCCGTACAAATTTGGCAGCTCCGACGGACTCTTCAATCTGGGAAGCGCTCTTGCCTTTGCACAAGCGCTCCAGACGGGTGTGTATGTCGTCATGAATGGAAAGTGCTTCACCGCTGACCAGGTTCGAAAAAACAAAGAAATCGGGGTCTTCGAAGACTCCCATTAATGGCATCCCTAGAGGAGCGTTGATAGCATACGAAACTAGATATGTCTTCCTCTCGTCTAAGCCGCCGCGCCTTTTCCTCTGGTCTGATCGCCGCGCCACTACTGCTTAAGGCCAAGCCCTCGTCCACGGAGGCCCGGGTCAAGATTGATACCGAGCGTACGATCGGTGAAATCGATCCGAAGATCTATGGCAACTTCGTGGAGATGCTGGGCCGCTGCGTGGACGGCGGCATCTTCGAGCCTGGAAACCCTCTGTCGGACTCCGACGGCTACAGAACCGATGTCTTGAAAGCGGTTGAGGCGTTGCGTGTGTCTTTGCTGCGCTGGCCGGGTGGTAATTTCTCTTCAAATTACGATTGGCGGGACGGCATCGGGCCGCGTGGCCAGCGGCCCCCACGCATTGAGATGGCATGGGGAACTGTGGAGAAGAACCAGTTCGGCACCCATGAATTCCTCCGCTATTGCGAGGTCATTAAGACCGAACCCTATTTATGTACCAATCTAGGCACCGGGACGTGGGATGAGGCTCAGCAATGGGTCGAATACTGCAATTACGCTGGCGACACTGCCACGACAAGATTGCGGCAAAAGAATGGGCGCCAACAACCGTGGGGCGTTAAGTATTGGGGCCTGGGAAATGAGATGGATGGCCCCTGGCAGATGGGCCATCGCAGCGCAGACGATTACGGCAAATTCGCGCTGGAAGCCGCCAAGCTCATGAAGCTTACCGATCCCACGCTCAAGCTGATCGCGGCGGGGTCGTCTAACTTCGCCGCCGACTGGACAGGCTGGAACCGCACAGTTCTTCAATACTTAAACAGACATGCCGATTATCTTTCACTGCACACGTACGTCGGCAATCCCGAGAACAACTACTATGAATTTCTCGCCAGCTCGCTTGAACTTACTGAGCGCACCCGTATAGCCGAGGGCCTTATCAATGAGGCGGTTCGCGACACGCCGAAGCACAAAATCTACATCGCCTGGGACGAGTGGAACGTCTGGTACCGGGCACGCGGCGATGGCAAAGAGAAAGGCCGCCGCATTCTTGAAGAGCAGTACAATCTTGAAGACGCGCTTGTCGTTGCCAGCTTCCTGAACACTTTCATCAACAACGCGCATATCGTGAAGATCGCGAATCTGGCGCAGCTTGTGAACGTTATCGCGCCGATTTTTACCAGCGACACTGGCCTCTTCCTGCAGACCATTTACTACCCCATTTTGCTGTTCGCCAATAACTCCTTCGGAACGGCCCTCGAACTGTTCGTGGATGCACCCACTTACACGAGCAAACGCT
>JALYVD010000082.1 GCA_030853405.1 Acidobacteriota bacterium
CCGCCGGAGATCGTTTCGACGCTACCCGTGAATGGTGCCAACAACGTACCCCTTACACAGGCGGTAAGCGCAACGTTCACCGAGGCGATGAATCCGCTGACCATCACCAACGCAACCTTCCAACTGACGCAGGGAGGAAATGCAGTAGCGGCCACGTTATCGTATGACGCGATCACGTTCACAGCCACCCTCACACCCACGGTTGCCCTACTCCCCAACACCAGCTACATCGCAACGGTAACCTCCGGAGCAACAGATCTTGCGGGAAATCCTCTGGGAACCACAGGTGCCCCGAATCCATGGACATTTACGACGGCTGCAGCAATTGTGCCGCCGCCGGTCGTCCTTGGGCCGACGATATTGCTCTTTGGAGCGTTTGGCGGCGGCGCCGGGGTCACCAATCAAGGACTCCAATCGGCCATCAATAACGGAGATATTGGGACCACGGGTGCATCTTCTCTCATCACTGGATTTCACGACGACAGCGTTGTGACTCTTACCGGCGTCGATGCATGCACCTATACGGAGACTCCGTTGAACGTAGCACTTGTGGGGGCGACAGCGGCAACCCCTGGAACGGGGCTCACCACGATCTTTACAGCCCCCGGCTCCAGTCAGCCCACGACGGCTTGCCCCAATGAAGGGACCGCCACTACCTTCGCCACCGCAACCGTGGCCGCTCAGCAAGCCCAGACGGCCTACAACACACTTCAAGGTCTTCCTCCAGGGATCACGCTGTCGAACAATGAGTTGGGCAATCGCACTCTGGCGCCTGGCACCTACACCTCCGCGACCTTCTATGACATCACCCAGGGCCCACTGACTCTCGACGCTCAAGGCGATACCAATGCGTACTGGGTCTTCCAGATGGGATCGTCTCTCCAGGTAGGCACGCCGACAGCGCCTCAAAGCGTTGTTCTGATCAACGGAGCCCAGGCAAGTCACGTCTTCTGGGCTGTCGGTGGTCTTCCTGGCGCGGTCATCAACTACGGAGGAGGCGGAACGATGGTGGGAACCGTCATTTCGTCGCCGGGAATCACGATTTCAAGTCCCGGAGTTGCCGCGATAACGACCATCAACGGAAGAGTGATCGCTTTGAACGCGTCGATCACGATGGTCAACACTGTCATCAACGTCCAGTAGCTTCACCGCCGCCATCCTCTTGCGAGACTGGCGGCGGCCCACGCAAGGTAGGGCGTTAGAGGCTAATTGTACGCGAGAGATTCAGGAGAATGAGATGAGATTATCTGCGGGGATGTTCGCTACTCTGGCCGTTGCTGTAGCCGTAGCACCGATGTCGTTGCTTCCGGAAGCGGCGGCCCAGACGGTAGTGAATGCGCCTGTGCCGCGAGCAATACACCAAGAGACACCGAAAGTTGAGGTGTTCCTCGGATACTCGCGGTTCGGGACAGCGTCGAATAGCACGGTTAAGGGCAATCGTATGGTGGGCCTGAATGGAGGGAGCGCTTCGGTTGCGTTCAACTTCAACCGCTACCTTGGGATTGTGGGTGACTTTGGCGGCTATGACGACAGCCAGTTGCAGCTCACCGGCACCGGAGTCAATCAGCCGCTCGTTGTGAACTCAAGCGGCACGGCCTACACCTATCTCTTCGGGCCGCGGCTCTCGTTTCGCAATCAGACCCGTTTCACGCCGTTCGCGCAGGTCCTCGCCGGAGGCGTTCATGCGTCTGCTGTGACCGTGAACAATTGTGCCGGAGGGGGTTGTGCGGTTCTTCCCGTGCAGAGCTCTTTCGCTTTCACCGGCGGCGGCGGTTTGGACGTTCGCCTGACCCACCACATTTCAATCCGCGCGGTGCAGGCGGAGTACATGCTCACGAGGTTTTCGGGCGTTGCCAATGGCGTCTCCACAGGATCGAGCGCAAGCCAGAACGATCTGCGGCTCTCTTCAGGCTTGTTGTTTGGTTTCGGCGGCAGGAAGCCATTGCCTCCTGTACAGCTTGCCTGCAGCGTACAGCCGGCGACCGTGTTCTCTGGTGACCCAGTGACGGCTACCGCGACCGCGACGAATTTGAACCCCAAGCGCAAGGTTATCTATAGCTGGACGACGAGTGGCGGTATCGTCAGTGGTACCGATTCGTCGGCAGCCATAAGAACGGCAGGTTTGGCGCCGGGTGGCTACACGGTTTCCGGACACGTTTCCCAGGGCGATCATGTGGACGAGCAAGCGGAATGCACAGCCGGGTTTACAGTGCAGCCGTTCGATCCGCCCACGGTTGCCTGTTCGGCGAACCCATCGAGCGTGATGACTGGCGATAGCGCGACGATCACGGCGCTGGCGACGAGCCCGCAAAATCGCGCTCTCAGCTACTCGTACACCGCAAGCGCGGGATCCATCAGCGGAACGGCCTCGACCGCTAGCTTGAGCACGAGTGGTGTTGCGCCGGGCACGATTACAGTGACATGCAATGTCGTCGACGATCTGGGCAAGACGGCTACCGCGACCACCAGCGTGAGCGTCAATGCGCCGCCGGTCTCTGCGGCGCCTCAGGCGAGTAAACTCTGTGCGATCTCGTTTGAGCGCGATCGCAAGCGTCCGGTGCGCGTGGACAACGAAGCAAAGGCCTGTCTGGATGACATCGCCCTGCAGCTGCAGCGTGAGTCGACCGGGAAGTTGGTCATCGTCGGGAATTATGGCAAAGGCGAAACGTCGAAAATGGCCGGAGAACGGGCCATCAACGAGCGCCGCTATCTGACTGAGGAAAAAAGTGTAGATGCGGGGCGGATTGAGCCTCGCGTGGGTTCCAACGGAGGACGGACGGCAACGAACACCTTCGTTCCCGCGGGGGCGATTTACAACCAAGCTGACAGCACGGCCATCCCCCAACCCTGAGGGTCGTTTTGGTAGGACGGGGCGGTGCCCTTTCGGGAGTGCCCGTCGAAGCTGTGGCTGCGATCAATCTTCAGCCGATCGAACGGCAGAGACTGGAGATGGTTAGGGCTTTAGTATCCGGTCCAAAGTCATCTAAGGCGAGAGGACAACACAAGTTCTTCACGGCTTGGGATCTAGTCTTAGCCCAGCCAAGATTGTTGATCAGCGCACTTTCTAAAATTTTAATTGTTAGCCGAGTCAGACGGAAGCCGGTCTCCTCACTTTGTTAGTTCTCTGAAGCCGTTTACATAGCCTTCCCACATGCAATTGATCTGCTGATTCTCTGTAATTGCCTCTCCGTCGAAGATTGTCAGACCATTCTCGAGGCCGTAAACACCATCCGCCTGGAGATGAACGGCTCCTCATCACCGCAATACGGAAGTTTTCTCGAGAGGAAAGCAGAACAGAAACTCAATCCCTTCGATGGCCCAAAAGCTTCAAAATCTGTTTACCCGACTGCTCCTCCAAACCAGAGTTTTTACGGTCCAAACATAACCGTATCGACTGCAAACAGCACGTGTCCTAGATCGTGAATCCCAGCGATACGTCTGAAATGGCCTACGTCGACCCCGAAGAATTCTCGAAGAGCGACAAATCGCCGAGTCACTCAGCGAGCCTCATCCCGCCCCTGTCAATGGGAATTCTAGAGTGTGTTATGAAGTTGCGAGCTTGACGAGTCTGCTTGTTATGAGAATGGCGAAGGCGATGAAGTGTATTCCTTTGAGTGTTTGCGGGAGTCGCTCGTAGTCTCTGGCGAGCCTTCTGAAGCGTGCGGCCCAGGCGAAGCTTCGTTCCACGACCCAGCGGCGGGGCAGCAGGACGAAGCCTCGCTTAGCCATAGGGTGCTTCACTACTTCCAGCCGGATGCCGTGCTGTTGCGCGGCGTCTGCGGCGTTTGGGCCGGTGTATCCCTGGTCGACGTAGGCCAGTTCGACCGTGTTGCCGGTTAGCTTCTGCACGTCTTCGGCCAGTACGGCGACCTGAGCGCGGTCACCCTGGTCGGCCGGCGTTACGGTCAAGGCCAGCAGGTGGCCGAGCGTGTCAACAGCGATGTGAACCTTCGAACCCTTGCGCCGCTTGGCCCCGTCGTAGCCTGCCCGGCCCCCGCTCTCAGGCGTGGACTGTAGCGTGCGGCTGTCGATGCAGATCGCTGTCGGCTGGCCCTTGCGCCCGGCCCACTCGCGCACAATCGATTGCACATCGGCTACCAGAGCCTCGAAGACACCCGCCTCCAGCCAGCGCCGAAACTGCTGATACACGGCAGCCCACGGAGGCAGATCGCCCGGAACCATCCGCCATGCGCAACCGCTGCGCGCCACGTACCGAACCGCATCAAACACCTCGCGTAGGTCATGTTCCCGCTGGCCAGCATCCTCGTGGCACAACAGCAGATACGGCAGAACGAACCACCACTCCTCCTCCGTCACATCCGACCGATACACCTTCCGAACCTTGCCCATCCCTCCACAATCAGCAAAAACCCGAACGCGGCAAAGACTCTACTCAGGTACAAAGTCCATAACACCCTCTAGTAGGTCGCCCGGCAAGGTTATGTTCTATTCCCGGCAAAGACATGCTTTAAACCACAAATCCGATTCATCAAAGGAGTACTCTACCTATGCGAAATGCGGGCAGGCTCAAGCTCGGTTATTTTCCACTCCCGATCGAGGAAGGTCGCCGCTTGCGGCGTCTCATCCATTGCCCGCAGCCTTTCAGTGTACTCGATCCGTGCGTTGGCACAGGAGAGGCACTCCATCTGCTTACAGCCGACATCGATTGCAAGCGCTATGGGATAGAACTCGATGCACACCGTGCTTTGACCGCTTCCCAGGCAGGCATTGAAACCGTGCAAGGGAACGTGTTCGATGCTCACGCCAAGGTCGAAACATTTTCTCTGCTGTACCTCAACCCACCGTATGACTGCGAGATTGGATC
>JALYVD010000268.1 GCA_030853405.1 Acidobacteriota bacterium
AGACAGGTTGAAAGGGTTCCCTCGTAGCTAACGTGAAAAGGGGTTCCAGACATTCGTCTTTGGACACATTTGCTACGAGGGTTTAGGGTTTCGCTTCAGAGTTCCAAGGGTTAAGTTAAATTTAACAGCCGATTCAGTTTGCGTCATGGCCCCGATGGTTGATTTTCACGTCCACCGAAAGTTGGAGGAACGGCAACACGTCAGGTGGAAAGGCCATCCGCGCTAACGAGCTTGGTTGAATCGGTCTTGCGGAGAGATTCCTCCTAGTTTAAATTTGCTAATTAGCGCGGGTGGTTTCCTCTTGAGTAGACTCTTTTGGCGCCAAAGTGGCAACTCAGAAAAGTCTGACATGTAGACGTTATGGGACTAGGACGTCCTCAGCATCGGCGTCTCCGCGGGACCTGGTTGGTATGGCCCCTCCTTCCTTTTGGGAGTACCAGGAGCAAATTTAGCGGCGCGATCCTTGACAAGCGGCGAATTTTCCCTAAAGGTGCTCGAAATGCGGTCGTCCCATTGACGTGATGCTGGTGTGTCGGAACAGGCTGTTGCATTCTGAGCACCTTGCGCCACCCTGACGCAAGGATTCGCTCCATGTATCCACCGGGACCGGGTTCACAATATCATCAACTCCAATTTCGGGTAGAACGCCGGAACAATATTCTTAAATTGCGCTCATTTGCTGCAGCGTAGATCGCAAGCCAGGTGCTAGAGTAATACACAAGACGCTGACCTCCGGCCTGAACTACCGCTCTAGTCCTGCAAGCCATGCGGGGAATCGAATTCACTATGGACCATTCCTAGAGCGACTGGTAAGGTGCTCGATTCGAGCGCAACCGCAGAAATGAGAGAACGACAGTGCCAACCAGCAAGACAGTCACCGGCAAACCGTTCGAGTATTCAGGAACATTGGCGACTGGAATAACGGTGTTTTTTAAGCCACCAAACAAGATGAAAATTACGTCTGACGTCGTGCGTGTAATTCGTAACGAGATAACGAAACGCAGCCCGGTGCTTATGGGCGCAAACCGTGGTCCCCTCGTTGCCAACTCCGTTGGTCAGACTCTCGCCGAACGGCACAACGAATCCCCGCAGGTAATGAGCTATGTCCTACCATTGCTCGTGGAAGAGGGTTTTTGCGGTGTGGGCGACCGAAAGCCCTACATGATTACCGTAAGTGATTAGATAACGCCATTCAGCGAGGCGCTTTCTTATACCGCGGATGATTTCGACCCTTCCGCACTGGCCTTTGTGACTCTCTGCATAAGATCGGTAACTCACTCTTATATGATCCGAAGCTGGCAATAAGATTAGCAAATTTCAGACTCACGAGGTTCCGGGCTAGTGGCTCCCAGCAAGCGACAGAAGCGGAATTCGCGAGAAGCGAACCGAGGTAAATCTTTATCACCGCAGCTTTGGGACATTACCCCGGAACTCGCTATACTGACAAAAGGTATATTGGCCGTGTTGTGTGCACGCCCATTGCCTTGACAGAAGTATTCTCAGCAGGAGTTTCCGTCCCAGTTTATGTTTGATCTGTTTCGCAGCCGAGAGAAAAGTGTGCGTATTCTCTTGGGGGTACTGCTAGGCGTTGTCGCTCTTTCGATGTTGATTTATTTGATCCCGGGTGGGCCGGGTGGGGGGGGCGGCGCATCGGGCGAGAATACGGTTGCGACCGTCGGCGGTGATGAGATTACCACCCAGGATGTGCAGCGGGCGATTGGGCGGGTTACGCAAAGTCAGACAAATCTGCCGAAAGCGCTGCTCGCGATGTACGTTCCTTCCATTGTGAACCAACTTATCGAAGCGAAGGCAATGGCCTATAAAGCGCGGCAGATTGGCTTGCGGGTCTCGGACGAGGATCTTGGAAGCTCCATCCAGAGTGAATTCGCATCGGAGTTGGGCGGGAAGTTCGACATGAACACCTACCAGTCCGTGCTGGAACAGCAGGGCATGACGGTTCCCGATTTTGAGAAGGGCCGGCGGGAAGCGATGCTCGGAATGCGGCTGGAGGCACTTGAATCGCAGGCGCTGGTGATCTCGGACCATGATGCGCGGGCGGAGTATCAGCGCAGGAATCTGAAAGTCGGTTTGCAGTATCTCGCGTTCACTGATAAGGACTTCGCCTCCAAGGTGAACAAAGATCCGGCAGCTGTGAAGGCTTATTTCGACAAGAATCGGAGTCTGTTCCGCAGTCCGGAAAAACGCGACATGGACTTGGTCGTTGGGACCACTGCGGATTTTCTTCGGACGGCGAACATAACAGACCAGCAGCTTCAACAGGAATATAAAGACAACCAAGACAGTTACCGCATTCCCGAGCGAGTGCGGGCGCGGCACATCCTGATCAAGACACAGGGCAAATCAAAGGATCAGGCGGCGGCGCTGAAGGCCAAAGCGGAAGACATCCTGAAGCAGTTGCAGCATGGCGGCGATTTCGCGGAACTGGCGAAGAAGAACTCCGAGGACCCGGGTTCAGCGGCAAAGGGCGGAGAACTGGGGTGGATTGTTCGCGGGCAGACTGTCCCGAATTTTGAGAAAACTGCCTTTTCTCTACAGCCGGGTCAACTAAGCGGGCTCGTTGAGACCGAGTACGGTTATCACATTATTCAGGTGGAAGAGAAGCAAACCGGACACACCCAAACATTCGAGGAAGTGAAGCCGCAAATCCTGGCCGACCTACAGAAACAAGCGGCGTCGGACAACCTGAAAAGATCCGTCGATAGCGCACGGGCGGAAATTGTGAAGACGCCGAGCCAAGCCGACGCGATCGCGAAGAAATACAATCTGAAGATCTTCAAGATCGACGGTTTTACGAGCAACGGAACGCTCCCTGAACTCAACAGCCAACCGGAGTTGTCGAACGCAATTTTCACGGCGTCCAAGGGCGGAGTGACGGACGTGACGAATCTGGACGCACAGGGTAAGGCGGCGTTTGCGGTCGTGACCAATATTCAACCGGCACACAGCGCGGAGTACGCAGACGTGCAGGCCGACGTTCTTCAGAAATATACGGCTGCTGAATCGCTGCGATTGGCGGAAGAGGCGGCAAAGGCCGCAGCCGACCGGGCGAAGAAGGGCGAAAGCCTGGAAGCGATTGCGAAGAGTTATGGCTTGGCCGTCAAAACTGCGGCGCCGTTCACGATTGAAGGTGCGGCGGAAGGGATCGGGGCGGGATCGCTGTTGCAGAACGCCTTCAAGGCGAATGTGGGCGATGTGGTGGGCCCGGTTGCCGCGCAGAGCGGACAGTTCGTCTGTAAAGTGAGCGAGAAGATCCCCGCGGATATGAGCCAGTTTGCCAAGAATAAAGACGGCGTGGTACAGACGCTGCAGGCGCAAAAGCAGCAGATTGACGCGCCGCTGTTCCGCAGCAGCGTAGTTTCAGAACTACGGCGTAAAGGAAAGATCAAGATGAACCAGGACACGATCCAGCGCATCGTTGGTTCGTACCAGTCTTAAGGAACCTGATTCTTGCCTCATTTGATCGAACTACTCCGGAGCCTTACGGACCCGGATAAGCTGATTCAACTGCTCTCAACCGTGATGACGGGATGGATCGGTTATGCCGTACTATTCAGCGTTGTCTTTGCGGAGAGCGGGCTACTGGTGGGCTTTTTTCTGCCCGGTGACTCCTTGCTGTTCACGGTCGGCGTGGTGGCGGGCGCGGGGAAGCTCGGAATCGGAAGCATGATTTTTATGTTGGCTTTCGCTTCCATTTTGGGCGACGGCATCGGGTTCCTGCTGGGCTCTACGCTCGGTTACAAGTTATTCAGCAAAACGAACTCGAAGCTGTTCCGGCGCGAATATCTGGACCGGACACACGAATTTTATGAGCGGCACGGCGGAAAAACGATCATCTATGCCAAGTTTGTGCCGATCATCCGGACGTTTGCGGCTTTTATCGCAGGCGTGGGGAAAATGCGCTACACGCGTTTTCTGACGTTCAACATCGTGGGAGCAGCCGGCTGGGTTACTTCGATGATCACTCTGGGCTACCTTCTCGGGAATGTTGCGGCGATCCGGCATAACTTCGAGAAGGTCGTCCTGGCGATCATTTTTGTTTCGCTAATACCGGTCGGCCTGCAAATTCTGAAGGGGCGCAAACCGGTCGAAGTCGGCGTTCAGAAGTGAAGTCCGCCGCTCGCAACCAGGACTTCACCGGTCACGTAGTCCGATAGCGGCGAGCAAAAGAAGAATACCGCGTTGGCGGCATCCTCCGGCGTACCCGGACGCCCAAGCGGAATCATTTTGAGAGCCTGTTCGCGCGCTTGTTCCTGCATTCCGACGCGGACGTGCTTGTCGCCGATCGAGACCTGCGTTTCGGGATCTTCCATTGGCTTAGTCAGGCGGGTTTCAATGAGGCCGAAGCCGACGGCGTTTACAGTTACGTTGTAGCGTCCCCACTCTTTCGCCAACGTTTTGGTGAGGCCAACAATCGCCGATTTGCCCGAAGCATAACCCGATTGTCCAGGATTACCATCCAGGCCCGAGATCGAAGTAACATTCACGACTTTGCGCATGCGTGGACAACCGGCTTCGATTTCGCGTTTAGCGTTTTCGCGAATCCAGTTGGAAGCGGCCCGCAGCAAGCGAAAGGGCGCGACCACGTGAATATCCAGCATGGCCTGAAACTGCTCGTCAGTTGTTTTCTGAATGACGCTGTCCCAGGTGTAGCCAGCGTTGTTGACCAGGATGTCTATAGAGCCGAAAGAATCCAGGGCCTTTTGGACCACCTGTTGTGGAAAAGCTGGGTCGGTCAAATCACCTGCGATCGTCGCCGCCGTCCTTCCAGCTTGTTCGAAAGCGCTCCGAGTTTCGTGAAGCGCGGCGGCATCGATGTCAACGAGCAGCACGGAGCTTCCGGCAGCGGCCAGTTTCTCTGATATGGCGCGTCCGATGCCACGGGCGGCTCCAGTGACAATAGCGGCGCTTGGTGCAAGCGAAATGTTCATGCCCACGCGGGCAGAATATCAGGGCGCAGAAGAAAATTTCAAAACAAAGCCAATTGGAGTTGCGGCTCGGGCATTAGCTTCTTGGCGAAGAGTTGCGCACGGTCGAGGTCACGGGAAGGAATCCCGACACGCTCGCGAATGCCGTCCACGAGTTTGCGAATTCTCTCCGGATAAGCACCGTCGAGGTAAGCGCCCGCCGCATAACTGCGTTCGTAACGCCTGAGGTGTTCAGGAAAATGGTCGGCTAAAAAGGGAAAGAAGACGCGCTGAGCCGAGGGCATCAGGAAGAGGACGTTCGCTCCAAATTGGCAGGCTCCGGCCTGTTTGGCGGCCGTCGCTACCGCCTCAAGGTTGCGCTCGGAATCCGTGATAAGCGGTAGCACGGGGTTGGCGATAACCCCGACTGGCACTCCAGCATCGGCCAGTTTGGCAACGGCGTCCATCCGTAAGTCGGGACGCGGCGCGTACGGTTCCGTCAGGCGAGCCAATTTCCGATCCATCGTCGTAACAGTGACCGTGACGTGGACCCGGTTGTGCTCTGAGAGCATTTTGAGGAGATCAATATCGCGGGCGACTAAGTTCGATTTTGTCGTGATGAAGACCGAAATGCCGCGCATCAGCCGCATGGAATCGAGGACCTGCCGCGTGAGACCGAAGGTGCGTTCCGCAGGCTGATAAGGATCGGTAGCGGTTCCGATGCCGACGATTTGTCCTCGGCTTATACTCGCAAGTTCGCGGCGAAAGCCGGACGGGTTCCATTCTTTGGCGTAGATTTCGGTTTCGAAGGCGTCGGGGTTGCGCAGTTCCATGAATTCATGGGTGAAACGGGCATAGCAGTACTTGCAGCCGTATTCGCAACCGCGATAAGGATTAATGGACCAATCGAAAGGGACGCGGTCTGAATCGCAGCGGTTCAGCCACTTGCGGGTCGGAAGAGTACGGTACTCAACCCGGCGTTTTTCAGCCAGGAGAGTTCCTTCGGCGGCGAGTCGAGCGATTCCGACGAGTTTGACCAGGGTTTCCATGAGAGCGTGCTCCCATGGCTATATTCGCCTTTTATTCTCCTCTTGTCAAGAGGAGAGTCTTACGATGCGAGAAGGGAGATTACACCCTTTTGCCGCAGCCCATTGAGGGCAAGGCCATGCCGGCCGTGAACTCCGGTTTTTTCGAAAATGTGCTTGAGGTGGATTTTCACTGTGCCGGGTCGAATGCCGAGTTCCTGGGCGATTTCGCGATTTTTGAAGCCTTGCTCGACCAGCTCCATGACCTGATGTTCGCGCGGCGTCAGATCCGTTCGCATTTGGGTCTCGGGAATGATCGCCTCGCGGAAGACGGAATCCTGCATCCAACTTCTGCCGAGAACAACCGTTCGCAAGCAAGACAGGATGGTTTGGCCGTCCGCCGATTTCCTGATGATGCCTTTAGCGCCAGCCTGGAGAAACCTGAGGGCTTCGGCCTCGGTGATGGACATGCCCCACACGACGACGGCCGGGATAGTGGATCGCGGCGAAGCCTGGTCGGACGGCAACTGCTCCAGAGCGTCCAGCACGATCTTGGCGCCTAGCCCTTTGTCGATAATGAGGACGTCTGTTCTCTCCGCGCCGGGGCTGAGCATCCACTCGGTGGGAGACGGGTGTGACGATCCAAATCGCAGATCGTCTGTAGCCTCGAGCAGGTGAAACAGCCCCTTTACCGTGAGCGGCTGTGTTTCGCAGATCGAGACGACCTTTTTAACTGGCATTTGCAATTCCATATTTCTGCCTTAGCTCCTTATCGGCAGTTTGTTCAAACATCTGAGTGTTATGTTTTTCTCTTTACTCTCGGATTTGGAAGGAGTTAGTTCGGGGTATTCAGTACGGATTTCCCTTAGCAGGGTGCTCAAAAACTCTGGGACAGGCAACGTTTTCCGCTCGCAGGCCGCATACCGTGTTGATTGCGGGCTCGCAGCGCGAGGGAAAACGAACCCAGTCCCGGTTTTTCTGCAGCTTAGAGAGGCAGGAAACTTGCGAGTTCATCCCGGAGTCGAACAGCAGATGAGTACAAAGATCAGAGCCGCCGGTTGGGTAGTGGGCGTAACACTGCTGTTTTCGGGGGGATGCGATAAAGCCGATGAGGAACGGGCGCACGAGCGAGCCGTCGAAGCGCAGAAGAGGGCCGACGACGGAGCGCGCAGATTGGGGAACGAAGTCAAGCGGGAGGCTCATCGGATTGATCGGAACATCGGAGATGCGCTGAACGGCCAATCGCCGGGCTCGCTAGCCACCACGAGCGATGCGGATAAGAAACTCGATCACGCCGGGCGAGTAGCGCGGGATGCCGGAGAAAGGGCGACCCGAAAACTGGACCATGCGGCGGTTGTGGCAAAGGTCAAGGCGAAGCTGGCGGCGGACGTCGGAATGTCCACTATGGCGAATGTCGAGGTGGATGCGGCCGGCTCGGTCGTCACATTACGCGGGACGGTGTCTTCGGAAGATCAAAAGCGTGAGGCGGAGCGAGTGGTTTCGCAGTTGGACGGCGTGACGAAGGTAGTCAACGATCTTACCGTGCAGCCCTGAGCTACGGCTCTACCGTAAGCTGAGGATAGCTTGCTATGCGATTTTCAACGCTTCTTTCCGCTGCATTGTTGGTGTTGGGTACGGGTACCGGCGTTCTCGCCAGACAGACTACTCCGAATACCAACGATGTAACGCGGGCTACGCTCGATAACGGGCTACGTGTGGTGATTATTCGCGATCCGTTGGCTCCGGTGGCGACGCTCGAAGAAAATTACCTGGTGGGCGGGAACGAGACGCCAGTCGGATTCCCGGGAACGGCCCATGCCCAGGAACACATGACGTTCCGTGGCTGTAATGGCCTGAGCGCCGACCAGATCGCGGCTATTTACGCACAGCTCGGCGGCTACATGGATGCTGACACGCAGCAGAATATCACTCAGTACTTTGTGACGCTTCCGGCGCCGGATTTGGATGTGGCGCTACGGCTGGATGCCGCTTGCATGTCGAACGTTCAGGACGTGCAGGAGCAGTGGGCACAAGAGCGTGGAGCGATTGAGCAGGAGGTCTCGCGCGACCTCTCGAGCCCCGAGTATAAGTTGCGGGTGCGGTTGAACCAGGACCTCTTCGCGGGAACTCCTTATGACATTGATCCGCTCGGGACGAAGGAATCGTTCGATAAAACGACAGCCGCGATGCTGAAGGAGTTCCATGACAAATGGTATGCGCCAAATAACGCGATTCTGATTATCACGGGCGACGTGGACCCGGTCTCTGTCATCGACAAGATCAAAAAGTATTACGGCGCCATTCCCCGGCATGACATTCCAGTTCATCCCGCCGTGAATTTGCAACCTGTGAAGCGCGAATCTTTCACGTTGGACAGCAACCTCGAGTACACGCTGGCAACGGTAGCGTATCGTTTCCCGGGCACGGGAAATCCCGATTTCGCAGCGGCGAACATTTTGTCGGATGTGCTTGCGAGCCAGCGCGGGAATCTCTACGCGCTTGTTCCGGCGGGGAAGGCTTTGGGCGCGGGATTCCAGTTTCTAGAGGGCTATCCGAAAGCAGCCGCCGCCCTCGCCTATGCGGCCCTTCCCCCGGATGCAGATCCGGCTGCCATCACCGGCGAAGTGCAAAAGATAATTGCTGAGTACGCGGCTAAGGGCGTTCCCGCCGACCTGGTAGAGGCAGCCAAGAAGGGCGAGATTGCAGGTGCGGAATTCGGGCGCAACTCGATCACAAATCTTGCGGCGCTCTGGTCGCAAGCGCTGGCGGACGAAGGGCGTCAATCGCCGGACGAAGATGTCGAGGCGATCAAAAGAGTGACCTTGGACGACGTAAACAGGGTCGCGAAAAAGTACCTGATACCTGAGAACGCGGTCGTCGCTACGCTGAAACCGAAGCCCTCGGGTGAGCCAGTCCAGTCCAAGGGATTTGGAGGATCCGAGAAGACTACTTCCACGCCTACAAAACCGGTGGATTTGCCGGACTGGGCGGAGGCGGCGGTCAAGTCTCTGCGTATCCCCGAGCCGACTGTTCATGCCTCGGATGTAGTTTTGTCGAATGGAATCCGGCTGATTGTGCAGACCCAGAAGACGAGCCCGACAATTACGCTAATCGGTTCCATAAAGACGCAGGACGACATGGAGACCCCGCCTGGAAAGGACGGTGTGTCGGATGTATTGGGTGGGCTTTTCTCATACGGGACGAAGACGCTGGATAGGCTGGCTTTTCAGAAAGCGTTAGACGATATCGCCGCGAGTGAAGTGGCGGGTCCAAGCTTCAATCTCAAGGTGCTGAAGCAGTATTTCGATCGCGGCGTGCAGTTGTTGGCGGACAACGAACTGCATCCAGCCCTGCCGCAAGATGCATTTAAGGTGGTTCAGCAGCAGACGGCGGAACTCAGTGGCGGCCAGCTTCAAAGCCCCGGGTACCATTTTAGCCGTGCACTGGAAATGGCCTTACTGCCGAAAGGCGATCCCCTGCTACGCGAGACGACGCCGAAGACCGTTTCGGGGGTTACCTACGGCGATTTGACCGCATATTATGCGAAGGCCTTCCGGCCCGATCTTGCGACGGTCGTAGTGATCGGTGACATCACCCCGGACGAAGCGCGACCGGTCATCGAGAAGTACTTCGGCGAATGGAAAGCGGCGGGACCGAAGCCGGACGTGGTGCTGCCGCCGGTGCCGGGCAACAAACCAAGCGCTGTGAACGTGCCAGATCAAAGCCAGGTGCAGGACACGGTCACGCTGGCCGAAGAGATGGAGATGAACCGCTTCGAGCCGGATTATTATGCGCTTCAGCTTGGTAATCACGTTCTCGGGGGTGGTTTCTATGCGACCCGCCTGTACCGCGATGTACGTGAGCGGGCGGGATATGTTTATTCGATAGAGGACTCGCTTGTGGCGGGGCAGACGAGAGCCGAATATTCGGTTGAGTATGGATGCGATCCGCAGAATGTATCGAGGGCGCGCGCTTTGATTCAACAGGAACTGACGGCTATGCAGAAAGAGAACGTGACTCCGGCTGAGTTGCAGCAAGCGAAAGCGCTGCTGTTGAGGCAAATCCCGTTAGCCGAATCGAGTGAAGACGATGTGGCGGCTGGAATTATTGCGCGTGCACGAGTTGGGTTGCCGCTGAATGAGCCGTTTAATGCAGCTAAGCGTTATTTCGATTTGACGGCAGACCAGGTGCGGGCGGCATTTACGAAGTGGATTGATCCAGGAAGGTTTGTACAGGTGGTACGCGGGCCGACACCTCAGTAATGACATGAGTGAAAAGCAAGAAGAATACATTGATGAGCGGGCAGCCGATAACGAGAGCGTTGTCCGCGCGTTGCGAGAGAGCTTTGAGGCTGTTACCCGGAATTTAACCCCGGAGATTGAGCCTGCGACCGTGTTCCTTTTACGATGACCATACGTGAGATCGGCGGCTTGCTGCGGTCGCGCAAGTTGTCTTGTGTCGAGCTAATTCAACAGACACTCTCCGACATTAAGACGCGTGACAAATTCAACAGCTTCATCAACATGACTCCGGAGGCGGCGCTCACGGAGGCAGTCGATCGAGACGACGAGCTTGCGCGTGGAATGGACCGGGGCGTTTTCCACGGCATCCCTATTGCGCTCAAGGACCTGTTCTATACGCAGGGAGTCCGGACGACGGCTGGCTCGTCGATCTATCGCGACTTCGTTCCAAGCTATGACGCAACCGTCGTCACAAAATTACGCGAGGCTGGCGCGATTTGCGTTGGCAAAACGAACTTGCATGAACTGGCATTTGGGATTACCTCAAAAAACCCGCATTACGGGCCGGTGCTGAATCCACTCGACACAACGCGAATTCCCGGGGGCTCAAGTGGAGGCTCGGCTGCGTTAGTTGGCGCGGGGTTGGTGCCGATGTGCCTCGGGACGGATACCGGCGGGTCTATTCGCATTCCGGCTTCTTACTGCGGCATTGTTGGCCTGAAACCGACGTACGGACTTGTGAGCAGACATGGCGTGCTGCCTCTGGCATTTAGCTTGGATCACGTCGGGCCGCTAGCTTCGTGTGTAGAAGACTGCGCGCTAACGATGGATGTTATCGCGGACTCGGGCGCACCGTTCTCCGGCGATCAAATGGCCGATCTTGCGGGTGTCCGGGCCGGCATCCCGGAAACGTTCTTCTTCGACCGGGTGGACGAAGAGGTCCGGACCGCAGTGAATGCCGCGATTCAGCGAATGGAAGAATTGGGCTCGGTCATTGTCCGAGTGCAGATTCCGAATCTGGAAGAAGCCACGGCCGCAGCCCGCGTAATTCAACTTGCCGAGGTGGCGGCGCTGTACGTCCATCAAACCGACTCATCTCTCTTTGGCGAGGATGTCTGGGCGCTGATTCAGCAGGGCAAGATGATCGCCGGGCATGAGTATGTGAATGCGCAGCGGATTCGAACGTTGTTCCGGCGTGAATTCGACGTACTCTGGAAGAACGTTGATGTGCTGGTTGGGCCTACCACTCCGATTACCGCTCCGAGGCTGGATCAAAAGACGATTCCGATCGACGGTCAGGTGGAGGATACGCGCATGGCGACGACACGGCTGGTTCGTTGGGTTAATTTTTTGGGAGAACCGGCGCTCTCGATGCCTTGCGGTAAGGCTTCGAATGATATGCCGATTGGATTGCAGCTTATTGGTGCGCCGTTTGCTGAGCGGCGGCTGATGCAGATCGCCGGAAAGCTGGAACTTGCGTTAGGGAGCGTTTGAAAAGGTATTTCGAGACCTGTTCGGGACACACAACACAGACCTGTGCGACGGCGCTTGGGCACTGGACGTTCATCTCAGGATGAACGCTCACTCGTCTGACCGCCCCTTCGCGGGACAAACGTGCCGCAGTAGACCGCACGCACCTCGCCAGGCTGTACCTGCTCGATTGCCTGGGCGATGGCCGCAATGTGGTCTTTCACAATTGGCCAATGGTTGTCCGACATTGAGATGACACCGAGTTTTCGGCCACGCATGTTCTGTTCATATTTGATCGTTTGGTCGCCAGACAGCAAAACTTCGAATCCCGCCTGCTCGGCTGCGTCCAGAAGCAGCCCGTTCTTGGTCCGGCTCCATCCCATTTCGTCGGCGACCTTCACCTCGCATGCCGTCAGCAAACGGCGCAGCGGGCGTGGGACGTTCTGATCGAAGAGGACGCGCCTCAAGACGCAAGCGCGGCGTTGCGGTGACGAGCATAGGAACGAATGTTAAGCACGTCCTGTAGCCTCAGCCCGTAATTGGTGGCCGTCTCCTCCGCTGTCTCGCCAAGTTCCTCGGATTCAAGGATGGTCTCAACCGCCACGCGCGAGTCCTTCACGACCGGACGGCCACCGAGTCGGCCCGGGACACTCTCGACCGCTGGACAATCCTTCCAGAAATCTGGTTCCATGACTTTATTTTAGCGGCTTTGCGGGTGCTTCCAATTTCAAACGCCCTTTTAGCCTGAGACTTTCTCCAACGGCAGACCAGAAGCTTCGATCGCCCGCCAACCGCCGTCGAGCGAAATCACATTCGTATAGCCCATCTTCTGCAAATTGTCGGTAGCGAGAGCGGAACGAAATCCGCCTCCGCAGTAGAGGACCAGCTTTGCATTCTTATCCGGGACGGTCTTCTCGATATCGCGCTCAATCACGCCTTTGCAGAGATGAATAGCTCCCGCGGCATGGGCCGCTTCCCATTCTTTGTCTTCGCGTACGTCAACAAGTTGCCCGGCTTCGCCCGTCCCGCGCAGACGCTTGTATTCTTCAATGTCGATTTCCCGGATGCGCTTCTTGGCGTCCTGAACGATGGCGA
>JALYVD010000119.1 GCA_030853405.1 Acidobacteriota bacterium
TCAGCCGAGTCAAGAGTAAGCGGTTGTTTCGGGCGCCCTGTTCGCATGCAGCCTCCGGCAGTATCTTCTACCCCAGAATAAAGGAATCTTATTTCTTTATCAACGAATTTCTAACTCAGCACACTAGAGTTCGGCATCCGCCTCAATTTCAATCAACATGCGCGGATCGATGAGCGCGCTTACTTGCACCATTGTGGCGCAAGGACGAATATCTCCGAAGAACTCACGGTGCGCGCGGCCGTACTCTTCCCATCGCGAGATGTCTGTGACGTAAATCCGCGTGAGGACTACGTTGGCGAGGGTCGCGCCGGCCTTAACCAATGCACGTTCGATGTTGCGGATGACCTGCACTGCCTGTGCATAGGCATCTCCTATTCCTACGACTTCGCCGCCTTCAACGGTTGCGGTAGTTCCGGTCACGTAGATGTGATTGCCGATCCGGACGGCCCGGCTGTATCCGACGATGTCCTCGAATTTCACTCCGGAAGAGATGTTCTGGCGATTCGACATTGTCCCTCATTCTAAGCCGATTCAAGCATAATGATGAACTTGGACCCGCGTCCAAGGACACTTTCCACGGATACGGTTCCACCCACCCGTTCAACGACCTCTTTCACAATCGGCAGGCCGAGACCAGTGCCTCCGGCGGGACGTGAACGCGCTTTATCGACACGGTAAAAGCGCTCGAAAACACGCTTGATGTCGGCGCTCGGAATACCAATAGCGGTGTCCGCGACGGAGATGCGCACACGGTTCTCGTCGAAGTAGCCGCATTCGATCGTTACTTCGCTTCATTGCGGTTGACCTTTATGGCGTTGTCGAGCAGATTCACAAGAGCTTGTTCCAACCGGAAGCGAAGGCCGGACACGAAGCACTCCTCGCATGTCTCGTGGTTGATCCGGACGCCGCGCATCAGTGCGGCATTTTCGACGCTATGAATAGCCGCCTCGTTCACTTCTAGCACGCGTACTCGCTGGGGTTCCACGGGTGCGCCGGCGTTTGAATCCAATTCGGAAAGAACGAGCAGGTCCGGGCGATATTGCTGAGGCGGATGGTGTGCGAGAGGATGATTTCCAGGAATTTGCGATTATTCGTGAGATCTTCAAGCGCTCCATCGAGCAGCGTTTCGGCGTAGCCGCGAATGGCGGAGAGCGGGGTCCGCAATTCATGGGAGACATCGGCTACGAAGTTCTTGCGCACTTGCTCCTGATTATGCAGATCGGTAAGGTCGTGCAGAACGATAACGGCGCCGCGCTTCGGTTCAAAGCCAAGCGGAACAGCCCGCGATTCGAACCAGCGGCTATGGGCCGTGGGCAATTGGAAGTGATTCTTCTCGGGAGATCCGGTACGGAGAACGCGTTCGAGGATATCGCGCAAGGCGGGCTCGCACACAAGTTCATAAAGGCTGCGGCCCTCCGGAACGAGAGTGCGGGCGTCGAAGGCTTCTGCGAACGCCTCGTTGCAGAAAATAACTTTGAGATCGGCATCAACGGCAAGAACCCTTCGGTCATGCAGGCGAGGATTGCATCGCGCCGGTGGGATTCGAGATTGACTCGCTCGATGACCTGCTGCACATGGCGAGACATGTTGCGG
Organism: Acidobacteriota bacterium; assembly: GCA_030853405.1. Classification (GTDB taxonomy): domain Bacteria; phylum Acidobacteriota; class Terriglobia; order Bryobacterales; family Bryobacteraceae; genus Bog-105. The sequence continues at coordinate 1,594 of JALYVD010000119.1, forward strand.
AGAGCGCGCGAGAGGCGTTGAATTTCAACAGGGCCGTCTTCGACAAGACTAGTGTCAGCGGTTGGAAGGGCGGAGAAGTAGGTTTCGAGTTTCCGGACGCGCACGGACCAGCCATGCACTTCGACATAAGCGGCCGCGAGTACACCTGCACTCAAAAGCGCGAACAGGACCGCCAATTTCACGGCCACACGCCAGATACCATCCGGCATCAAATCGGCGTGCACAAGAAACAACGTAGAGCCTAACGAAATCAGAACAAGTATGAGCCACCGGGCCAGAACAGTTCGCAACGTACTTTCCGGCTATCCTTCGTGACGCTTCAGGAACCAGGCTTGACTGCTGAGAGGTCTTTTGCCGGCTTCGCGCTTTGGCTTGACGTATGTCCCGTCGGCATTCATGATACGAGCGCCCACGTCATCCTCCAAATATTTGCTTAGAATGCGGTCACGGAGTCTCCGGATGAGGCGTTTGTCCTCTATAGGAAACAGCACTTCGACGCGGCGGTTGAGATTGCGCGGCATCAGGTCGGCGCTTCCCACATAGACAAGTTCGTCACCGCCGTTATGGAAGTAGAAGATACGGCTGTGTTCGAGGAAACGGCCGATAATGCTGCGCACCTGGATGGTATCGCTAATCCCGGGAAGGCCCGGGCGAAGAGAACAGACTCCGCGCACAATGAGATCGATTTTCACGCCGGCTTGCGAGGCTTCATAAAGAATCCGGATCATGCCGGCATCTTCAAGAGCGTTCATTTTAAAGATGAGATGACCATCACCGTGTTTACGATGACGTTCAATCTCGGCCCGGATCAGGCGTTCGAGACCGGTTCGCAGGCTATGCGGCGCGACAAGCAACTTACGGTACGCCTTCTTGGCGGAGTAGCCGGTCAAGTAGTTGAAGAGATCGCTGACATCAGCCCCAATCTCTTCATCGGCGGTAAATAGCCCAAGGTCGGTATAGAGGCGGGCGGTAGCGGGATTGTAGTTTCCGGTGCCGAGGTGAACGTAGCGGCGGATGAAATCGCCCTCGCGGCGGATCACCATCGCCATCTTGGCATGAACCTTTACGCCCGGCAGGCCGTACACAACGTGCACGCCTTCGCGCTCGAGTTTCTGCGCCCACTCGATGTTGCTCTCCTCGTCGAAGCGGGCCTTTAATTCCAGCAGGACGGCGACCTGCTTTCCGTTTTGACCGGCATCAAGAAGCGCCTCGACAATGGGGGAATTCCGGCCGACGCGATAGAGGGTCATCTTGATCGCAAGGACTTCGGGATCTTCCGCCGCCACGCGAAGTAAATCCACAACGGGCTGGAAGGATTCGAACGGGTGATGAAGGAGAATGTCCGATTGCTGAATGGCGCTGAAAATTTCAGGACCCGAAGCGGCAACAAAACAGGCGGGCGTCGAAGGCGTGAACGGCTTGTCCTTCAGGGCCGTTCGATCGATGTTCAGCAGTGCGCGGACGCGGCTAAGGTCAATCGGTCCGTCGATGCGGTAAACGTCATTCTGATCGAGTTCCAGGTTGCTTGTCAGCACATCGACAAGCTTCTGGGACATGCCGCTGTTTATCTGCAAACGAACGGCATCGCGGAATCTGCGGCGCCAGACCGCTTCCTGCACGCTCTCCAGCAGATCGTCGGTTTCGAGTTCCTGGATCGCGAGTTCGGCGTCGCGGGTGACGTGGAAGAGATCCGTTCCTAAAATCTCCATTTCAGGAAAAAGCGTGCCAATATTCGCGACGATAACTTGCTCCAGCCAGATAAACGCAAGTTCCCCCAGCGCGGCGGGAACGGGAACGAGTTGTGGGAGCGAGTCCGGCACTTTGATGCGGGCGAAACGCTCCACCTCGTCTCCATTGCTAACGACCGCGGCGACATTCAAACTGAGATTCGAAATGTGAGGAAATGGGCGTCCTTGATCGACAGCGAGCGGAGTTAGGACGGGGTAAACGATACGGCGGAAATAGTCGTCTATCGCGGCCCGTTGTTGGGTAGTTGCCTCGGCCAGGTCAACGATGTGAATGCCCGCTTCGTGGAGCGCAGGCATCAGGTCTTCGTTCCAGAGTTTGTAGATCTCCCGGACGAGATTCGTCACTTCGTGGCGAATCAGTTCGAGTTGTTCGCCGGGGGACCTGCCGTCCATGCTGATCTCGGTGGTGCGAGTTTCAATCTGCTGCCACAGCCCAGCGACTCGGACCATGAAGAACTCGTCGATATTTGAGCCAAGAATCGAGACAAACTTCACTCGTTCGAGCAGTGGAGCGTGAGGATTTTGCGCCTCTTCCAGGACGCGGCGCTGGAACTCAAGGAGACTGAGGTGCGGATTGAGATAGAGATCGGGCTGATCGAGGCGAGGCGCAACGGGGATGGTTCGCGGCTGAGGCGCTCGCTTTCGTCGCGCGGGGCGTGCTGTTGGCATACGGGCGGGGCGTTGAAAACGCCTTATCCTACTGTAGAACCTCGGGTTTTCCGTGATGGGTTTCCGAAATGGGCCATTGGTTTCAAAATGGGATCGGAATTGGGTGCTGGACGGGTTGCCGGGATGAGTTCGCAGCATTGAGTTGATTAGTTTTCAAGGAGTTACGATTGGCAGAGGAGCGGACGAGTGCTTGCCTTTATAAAGGCATGAATATCTGGTTAGCCGTTCTCGCCGTTCAAGTGATTGCAGCAGTAATTGCGCTGGTGAAAGAATCAGGAGAAGACAAACGGTTTGAAGGCGACAAGCTGGGATATCGGAGCTGAGGGCGGAGTATACCCCTGAATCTTTTTGGGTGTTATAGAGAAAGCGAGTCAGTTATTGTAGACTGAATTCGAGGGGCCACGGTGGTTGCACACCGCAGCCCTCCAAGGCTACCGATGCTGTTCCCAGCGGAAGTAACTTGAATCGTCCCGAAGAAGATCGAAACGACTTGAATCCAAATGGTCATAGTGACCACCTCCTGACCGGAAGTGGTATCGGAGAGCCGGGACTCAACTCCCGGCTTTTCCCTTCTCGGCCAGACTTAACAGCCGATGTTAAAGTTCCGCAACGGGGCGAACCCGTGCAAACTCCAGAAGAAAAACTTCGCCTCTCCTCAACCTTCCCGAACCAGGTGTCTTAGGAACTGTGGGCTGGATGCAAGGATCGTTGCTCCGGGCTTTTCCTAACGCGACGTTACAATACGGATTTAAATGATTGAACAGATTTCGCCCGCAAAAGGCTTGCACGGAGTCATTACCGTGCCGGGCGACAAGTCCATATCGCATCGTTACGCGATGCTCACCTCGATAGCGGAGGGAGAGTCTCAGATCCATAATTATTCGACCGGGGCGGATTGTCATTCAACGCTTTCCTGTATGCGTTCGTTGGGTGTGGAGCATGAATTCAAGGAAGTGGATGGCCGCAGCGTTCTGTTTGTACATGGCAAGGGCATTCAGGGCCTAAGCGCTCCCGCGGACCAGCTCGATGCGGGGAATTCGGGGTCTACTATTCGAATGCTTTCGGGCATTCTTGCGGCACAGTCATTCACGACGCGCATTGCCGGGGATTCATCATTGGCTAAACGTCCAATGCGGCGCATCATGAATCCTTTGAGTCAAATGGGCGCTCGAATCGAAGCTGAGGACGGGCAGTTTCCGCCACTCACAATACATGGTTCCGCGTTGCGAGCGATCGATTACGAACTGCCGGTTGCAAGCGCCCAGGTAAAGAGCTGCGTTCTGCTGGCGGGCCTCTACGCGGAAGGGGAAACGATTGTGCGCGAGCCGGTCATCACACGCGACCACACCGAGATTGCGTTGCGTGAGTTGGGCGCCGATTTAACGTTGGAGCCGCGCGTCGTGAGGGTTCGTGGCGGCGCACCGCTTACGGGTACGATGCTGGTCGTTCCGAGCGACCTGTCTTCAGCGGCCTTTTTCCTGGTTGCCGCGCTGACATCCCGCGATGGTAATTTGATCCTCACGAACATCGGTCTGAACCCGACGCGAACGGCCTTGTTGGATGTGCTGCGCGGCATGGGCGCTTCGATAAAATTGTTGCACATTGAACAGGTGAACGGAGAGATCATCGGAAATCTTCAGGTAAGGACGTCGCGTATAAAAGGCGGCGTGATTGAGGGAGCGACTACAGCGGCAGTGATCGACGAGATTCCGGTCCTGGCAATACTGGGCGCACTGAGTGAAGAAGGTCTGATTGTGCGCGATGCGGCCGAGCTTCGCGTCAAAGAAACCGACCGCATCCATGCGATTGCTCATAATCTGGAACGAATGGGCGTGACGGTGAAGACGACCGGGAACAGCATCGAGATTCCCGGACGGCAGAGCCTACATGCAGCGGAAATCGACTCGTTCGGCGATCACCGGATTGCCATGGCGTTTTCGATTGCGGCGCTTTCGGCAGACGGACCGTGCGCAATCCATGAGGCAGAAGCCGCCTCGGTTTCGTTTCCGGAGTTTTACGATACAATTCGTCAGATTGTTCAATAGCAATACCGTATGGAAGAGCAGTTAGATTCGGATCTCACGCATGAGAGTCTAATTCACGATCTGAATAACGTATTTGAGACCATCACGGAAGCCGCCGAACTGCTCAGCTCGGACAAACACTGGAAAACTCTCGGCGCAACATTGAATCGCAGCGTTGCTCGAGGCAAGCGACTGCTTGGCGCGATCCCCGACCGAACGCCCGATCTCGCCAGTATTCTGGAGGATGCGATCCAATCCGTCACCGACTACTGCATCACCGCGCGGAAGCCGCGTATGCGATTCATGCGGCAGGTGCCAAACGATTTTCATTTGCCGGGATCTGCCAAGGACTGGGAACGGGTGTTCGCGAACTTGTTCTTGAATGCCGCACAGGCGATGCACAAACCGGGCCGCATTGATATCGCCGCGCAGCGGACACCGGACTCGTTGATTATCACGGTATCGGATAACGGGCCCGGAATTCCCGCCGAGATTCTGCCGCGCGTTTTTCGTCCCAATGTTTCTACAAAGACTACAGGCGCGGAGCGCTCGGGACTAGGGCTCCACATCGTCGCATCCATCGTCAAAAGATACTCGGGGCGAGTCCAGGCGTTCAACAGGGAACGGGGCACTGGCGCAATTTTCACGATCGTTCTGCCGGCGCTCTGAGCCGATCTATTTTCCTCTTGTCAAACTAGTGTGCTGAGTTAGAAATCCGTTCACAAAGCCTTTGGATTTTGCCGAGGATAAGATCGGCATCCGCAGTCCAGACGAAAGGCTTCGGATGCTCATTACTATATTCCAGATAGTCTTGGATGGCTCGCTCCAGACTGGGGACGCTGG
>JALYVD010000127.1 GCA_030853405.1 Acidobacteriota bacterium
CCGCGCCGATTCGATATATTCGCCGATGGTCTGGCGAGCGATGGCGGGAAGTTCCTGGCTGCAGAGCTCCATTGGGTGATACGTGCTGAGGGTAGGGGCACTGCCGTTCTGAAGAGCGCGCACGAAAAACGGCTTCAGCGACTCCAGCGTGTATTTCCAGGCGTCACCCTGATTGCAAACGAAGCCCTGCAGAATGGCCGCGTGCATCGGTTCGCCGTGTTTCGGACGGTATTCCAATTGGCCGAGCACGGCGGGTGCGTATTTAAAGCCGCGCCCCGTGAGAAAGCGGCCAACCTCCAGATCCGGGTTGATGCCCGATTCAAGTTTCCGAAAAATTTTCAAGATGAACTGGTCGCCAAAGATGATTGAACTGTTGCTCTGTTCGGCGCGCGATACCGAGCTTTCCAGTTTTGGAGCGGACGAATCGCAGTCTCGTTCGAGCGCGCTGGTCCTGGAGGCGATGATCGACCCTTCGCGGCCATCGAAAGCGCTCTCGCACGCGATAGCCTCTAATAAAGAATCGCGAAACTCGGCGCTTGAGAGTGCGTCCTGCGGCTTTGCCTCAGCCGCCGTGAGCGGAAGTAGATAGGTGTCCGAATCGCCCTCGGTGTAGTCGATCTGCACGATGAAGATCTGCGATCCGGCTATCTTCATGGCAATCACGTCCCGAACCTGGAGTTCTCTGATGGTCCGGGCTTTCGCGCGATACCAGCGCTGCGAAGTAATGTAGTCCGGCAGAGTCTGTTCCAGGTGTTTGAAGTTTTCGGGACTCATAGGGCAAGCTCTAGATGAAATAATCGAAGTCGCTTTCGCTTCTTAGACGGCGACGTAAACGGAAGATGTGGCCGGGCACGCTGTCGGGATTCAATTCAACATAATTGCGTGGCCCGTTCCACAGATAACGCGCTCCCGTGAGTAGATCGTTTGCCTGATAAGGCTTGTCCAAATCGATCTTCAGCTTTTCGAGCGGCAAGTCAACGAACCCCGCTTGCGTGTGATGCGGATCGAGATTGATTACCACCAGGACCAGACTCGAACCATCTTCGGAGCGTTTGCTGTAGCAAATCAACTGGTCGTTGTTAACGTCGTGAAACTCGATTGACCAGTCATTTTGCAGCGCAGTGTTTTCGAGGCGAATGCGATTTACGAGCGCAATCAATTCGCGAAGATTGTCCGGGCTATCCAGATTCCAGTTTCGGATCTGGTACTTTTCCGAATCGAGATATTCTTCGCTGCCGTGACGGATCGGGCGGCTTTCCAAGAGTTCGAAAGCGGGTCCATAAATACCGTAGTTCGCGCCGAGCGTGGCCGCCAGTAACAGACGAATCATGAAAGCAGAGCGCAGTCCCGACTGCAGAAATTCAGTAAGGATGTCCGGAGTATTGGGCCATTGATTCGGGCGGAAGAAATCTTTGACTTGGGTCTTTGTGAGCTCCGTGAGATACGTGGTCAATTCCGCTTTGGCGTTGCGCCAAGGGAAATAGGTGTAGGACTGACTGAATCCAACTTTCCCGAGGCGGTACATGATTTTGGGACGCGTGAAAGCTTCAGAGAGGAAGAGAACTTCGGGGTGGTCACGCTTGATCTCCGTGATGCACCATTCCCAGAACGGAAATGCTTTGGTGTGCGGATTATCGACTCGAAAGATGTGGACGCCTTGCTCAATCCAATAGGTGAAGACGGATTTTAGCTCCTGCCAGAGCTCAAACCATTTGGGAGTTTCGAAATCGAAGGGATAGATGTCCTGGTATTTCTTGGGCGGATTTTCGGCGTACTGAATAGTCCCATCCGGCCGCTTCTTGAACCACTCTTCGTGATCTTTCACGTAGGGGTGATCGGGCGAAACCTGGAAAGCGATATCTAGCGCAACTTGTATACCGAGGTCCGATGCACGCTTGACAAAACGCCTAAAGTCTTCGAGCGTTCCAAGCCGGGGATGAATCGATTTATGCCCACCTTCTTGCGAACCAATAGCCCACGGGCTGCCCACGTCGCCCGGCTCGGGCGTGGTCGTGTTGTTGCGGCCTTTACGGAACTTGTCGCCAACCGGATGAATGGGGGGCAAATAGACCACGTTGAAGCCCATCTCGGAGACGTAGTCTAAGCGCCGTTCGCAATCGGCAAACGTTCCGTGATCTCCCGGGGTCTTTGCCGTCGAGCGCGGAAAGAACTCGTACCAGGCGCTAAAGCGCGCGCGGACGGGATCGACAACCAATGCCAGTTCGCGTCCCAGTTGGGTCGCAAAGCTCCGGTCCGGATAAAGAAGCATCCTGGTATTCAAACCTGGATCAGTGGCGCGTGTGCGCTTGTCTTCAGCTAGAGCTTCGGAACGCAGAAAATCAGCTTCGTGACGGAGCCAGCCGGCGTCGGGTCCCTTCGCACGCTTTGCAGATTCGGTAATGAGATCCGCTCCGATCAGGTAATCAACAGGCGTATCGGTGTCGGCCTGAATACGCTTAAGCAGATCCTTGCGCCAGGTTTCGAAGTGATCCACCCAGGCGACAATCGTGTATCGATAGCGGCCTAACTCTGGCGTGCGGAACTCGGCGAACCAGCGGTCATTGTTGATTAGCTCAAATGGTTGCTCAGTCCACTCGTTCGTCTTCTCGAAGCCGTACAGCAGCGCGGCTGCGACGGAGTCATGGCCATCCGTAAAAATGTCCGCTTCGACTCGCACAAGATCGCCGACAGTGCGCTTGGCAGCGAACCGGCCTCCGTCAATTTCGGGCGAGACAGCCTCGATAATGACGCGCTGACGCCCGTCCATTCTTGGTTGGGCCTTCGCTTCTGGTTTTGTTTTATCGTTTAGCGGCATGGATCAGATTGTTGTAAAGTTCGATGGTTTGGCCGGCGATTGCCGTCCAACTGAATGTTTCTTCCACGCGCTTGCGGCCAGCGTCGCCAAATCGTTTGCACTTCTCCGGATCCTTGTATAGGTCCGACACCTTCGCTCCGAGATCTCGGGCAAACTTATCCGCATTCGTCGGGAAACTCGTCTGGGGATCTTGCTCGAATGGGACCAGGTAACCGGTCTCCGTGTCAACCACCACTTCCTTGATGCCTCCAGTTGCGCTTGCGACGACAGGAGCGCGGCACGCCATCGCTTCCAGGTTGATGATGCCAAATGGCTCGTATACCGAAGGACAGCAGAACACGCGGGCGTTGCTGTAGAGCTGAATCGCTTCGGGTTTCGACACCATTTTTTCGATCCACACCACGCGAGGATTCACCTTCCGGATCTCTTCAATTTTCTGGCGGATTTCCGCTGCGATCTCGGGTGTATCGGGGGCCCCGGCGCAGAGAACGATCTGCGTTTCAGCAGGCATGTAGCGGATGGCATCCACAAGGTGGGTGACGCCCTTCTGGCGAGTTATGCGTCCCACGAAAAGTACGTATGGAACCGCTGGATCGACTCCGTATTGGGTCAGCGCGGTGGTTTCGGTGGTCTTCCGATACTCGGCAAGGTCGATGCCGTTGTAAATGACATGCACCCGGCTTGGATCGACCGGATAGACCCGCAAGATGTCCTCCTTCGTACCTTTTGAAACGGCGATCACGGCATCCGCGTCGAGGATAGCGGTTCGTTCCACCCAGGAACTGAGCGCGTAGCCACTTCCGAGCTGTTCCGATTTCCAGGCTCGCAAGGGTTCCAGGCTGTGGGTCGTCAAAACGAAAGGCACATTATAGAGTTTTTTTGCCAAAAATCCGGCCATCGAGACGTACCAGGTGTGAGTGTGCACCACATCGACGCCCGACAACGCCTTGATCTGCGAAAGGTTCAGACTCAGAGTCTCAAGGGCGGCCTTGAACTTGCCTTCAGTACCGTTCGAGATTTCGTCCCATGGATGATCTCCGCGCACGTGCAGGTTGCCGTTATCGTAGTGCTGGTCGCCCCAACAATGCACCTCGACTTCAATCTTCTTCGCCAACTCGCGGCTTAGGTAATCGACGTGGACTCCGGCTCCGCCGTACACATTCGGAGGATACTCGCGCGTGAACAGACCTGCTCGCATAGTTAGCTTCTTTTGCTCCAAACCGAAAATATCATCCTCAGCGGTCTGACTCATCCGGCGCGAGAGCGTGTCAGTATTCGGGAACTTTTTACCCTGGTTGCGACTTCTAAAGCGGTATGCGGATTTTTGCCGTGCTCTCTTTAGCTGTCGCGGCGCAGCTCTATTCAGCCGACATGCCGGTAAAGCAAGTGATTCTTTACAAGCATGGCATCGGATTCTTCGAACGCGAGGGTGTTGTCCCGGCGGGCGATGAGATGCGGCTCGACTTCCAAAACAACGATATGAACGACGTGCTGAAGTCGTTAACGGTGACGGACCTGGCGGGCGGCAGCATTACGGGGATTCGCTACGACTCGAACGAGACACCGGAGCAGCGGCTAGCAAAATTTCCATTTGAAGTTGGTGACACGGAGTTCTTGAGTACTTTTCTGGATCACTTGAAGGGTTCGAAGATCGAACTGAAGCTCTCGGACAAGACGGTTGCGGGTTCGATTCTTGCGGCGCGGGCGATTGAAACCGGCGCGGAGAATGAAAAGCGGGTGGTACGCGAGCAAGTTACGTTGTTGCTCGATTCGGGCGACATTGCAAATTTCGGGTTGGATGCGGTGAGTTCGCTGCGGTTGACCGATCCGCATCTAGAAGAGCAGTTGAAGCAGTACTTGCAGACACTCGGACAATCGAAGTCGCGTGAGAACCGGAGTGTGTATATAGAATCGAGCGGCAGCGGTGCGAAACATTTGAGGGCTTCGTATATTGCGCCCACTGCGATTTGGAAATCGTCCTACCGGTTGACCCTGCATGGTTCGGATTCCGCCCTCGAAGGCTGGGCGATTGTGGATAACACGACGGGCGAGGACTGGAATGATGTTAAGCTCTCGGTGGTTTCGGGCCGGCCGATTTCGTTTATTAGTTTGTTGGATACGCCTCGGTATGGGCAGCGGCAAGTGGCGGAACTGCCGGAAGATCGCGCGGCGGGCCCGGTGGTTTATAACGGGGCTGTTCAGGGGCAAGGGGTTGTTGGTGGGGTGGTTGGAGGGATCGGCACTGGTTCCGGGAATGGTATGGGAACCGGGATGGCAGGCGGGACTTACTCTCGTACGGACGGCACGCACCTTGGAGCAGGCAGTCCCCTGCTCTACGCGCCAGGGGCCGGTCTCACGCGCCAGGAAAACATGGGATACGCCAAAACCAAAGCCGATCTGTTCCTTCCAGCGAAGAGTTCGGTTGAAGGTGCTAGTGGTGCAACTCTCGGCGAGTTATTCGAATACAACTTCGCGGGCCCGGTCACGGTAAAGAAGAATCAGTCGGCGATGCTGCCGTTTCTGCAAGACAAAGTGGAAGCGCGAAAATTGCTGATCTATAACAGCGACCGCGATGGCGAGCATCCGGTGAACGCGGCCGAACTAACCAATAACACAAGTAAAACGCTTGATGGCGGACCGGTCACGGTTTACGACGGCGGGGCGTATGCGGGCGAAGCGCTGTTTGAAACCTTGAAGGCTGGGATAAGCGACTGGTTGGGTATGCGGTGGATTACGGAACGCGCATCGACAGCACGTTCGGGAAACGCGATCAGGCGGTTCGGGAGATTCACGCGAAGAACGGCACACTTCAGTTCCGGTATTCGCTGCATCAGACCCGCATCTACACGGCCAGGAACGTCGATTCGAAAGCGAAAACGCTGATCGTAGAGCAACCACAGGCCGGTTACTTCGTTCTGTCGCCGAAGCCTATCGAGCGCACATCGAGCGCTTATCGTTTCGAAGTCAACCTGCCCGCGAATGGCTTGGAAAAGCTGCAAGTAGAACAGGAGGAGGTTACCTTCGAAAGTTCGGCGGTCTCAAGCGTTTCACCGGATTACTTGCTGACTATCGTGCAGAATAAACAGCTCTCTGAAGCAGGCCGCAAACAACTGAGCGTTATCGCCGATCTGAAGCGGCAGGTGTCGTCTACAGACGAATCGATCAACCAAACGAAAACCCAGCTGGACGACCTTACAAATGACCAAACAAGGTTGCGGCAGAACTTAGACAGCTTGAATCGAGTGAAAGGTCAGGAAGAGCAGGTGCGGAAATATTCCGCGCAATTGGGCGAGAGTGACGGTCAAATTGCAAAGCTGCGGGATCAGCACCGCGATCTCGCGATTCAGAAGGCTGGCTTGGAAACCCAACTCCGGGACGCGATCGACAAGCTCGACTTCTAATCCCTCTCGTATACAGTGGGCTTTCATGCCTTCCCGCCAGCAAAGCCACGGCCATTTCGTACACAGTCTAGGCGTATTCGATTCCCTCATGATCGTCGTGGGCGTAATGATCGGCTCCGGCATTTTCATCGTTTCGGCGGACATGGCCCGCCTGATTGGAAGCCCCGGGTGGCTACTTGTAGCGTGGCTATTCGCCGGAGTGCTCACGATTTCGGCGGCCTTGTCTTATGGCGAACTTGCCTCAATGATGCCCGAAGCCGGCGGCATGTACGTGTATCTGCGCGAGGCGTTCTCTCCGTTGTGGGGATTCCTCTATGGCTGGACGCTATTTACGGTTATTCAGACGGGGACGATTGCAGCGGTTTCGGTTGCCTTCGCCAGATTCTCGGGGCTCCTGTGGCCCGCCATTGCCGAGGATCGCTATTTAGTACCGCCCATTCATCTGTCAAGCGGCTACGCGATTTCTCTATCGACGGCGCAGATGACGGCGGTAGCAGTTATAGTTTTACTCACATGGACCAATGCACAAGGATTGCAGTACGGCAAAATCGTGCAGAATGTTTTCACGACTACCAAACTTGGCGCGCTATTCGCATTGATCGTGGTCGGGCTTCTGTTTGGCTGGAACTCTGGCGCAATTCACGCAAACTTCGGCAATTTTTGGAAGCCTCATAACTTCACTCCGATATCCGCGGGACTGTCAGCCGCCACGGGATTTGGTCTGCTTGTGGCGATTTGTGTTTCGCAATCTGGCTCACTCTTCTCCGCCGACGCCTGGCACGATATTACGTTCGC
>JALYVD010000130.1 GCA_030853405.1 Acidobacteriota bacterium
TTCTCCCACGACTGCGGGATCGATGGAGGTGCTCTTTACGACTGAGCCCTCCGGCGCTAGATTTCCATGTGGGAAACACACGGTTGAAGTCATGCCCAGCGAGCGGGCGGAATCCGGGGAGAGGATAATGTCGTCGGGATCGATCCCGTCCAGTTCACGCAGCTTTTTGCGAAAATGGCTGCGCCGTTCCGATTGTTGCCACCAGTCGAGCATAGTGTCCAGAGTCTCGCCCGAAACGGTTATCGTCTGGGTATTTAGAACGCCGGCGCGCCGCAGATGGAGCATGACTTCCGGAACGCCGCCCGCGAGAAATACTTCGGCGGTTGGATGGTTACCGGGACCGTTTGGAAGTACGTCCACGATACGAGGGATACTGCGGTTCACGCGTTTCCAGTCTTCGACTTTGGGCCGCTGCAGACCGGCGGTGAAGGCAATGGCGGGGATGTGCAGCAGGAGATTCGTCGAGCCGCCAAAGGCCGCGTGCAGAACCATCGCGTTTTCCATCGCGGCATCGGTGATGATGTCGCGCGTTCGTAAACCTAACTGCTCCAGCCGGAGGATAGCGTGTGCGGTCCGGCGCGCCATATCGAGCCAAACCGGTTCGCCAGACGGAGCGAGGGCTGCATGGACGACGGTCATTCCCAAAGCTTCGGCAACTACCTGCGAGGTCGCGGCGGTTCCCAGAAATTGGCAACCTCCTCCCGGGGAAGCGCAGGCACGGCAACCCGCCAAAGCGGCTTCTTCGAGCGAGATTTTGTGATAAGCATAGCGGGCGCCGATGGTTTGCACTTTGCCGGCGTCTTCCCCATGCTCGGGCATCAACGTAACGCCACCCGGCACGAGCACGCAGGGTAAATCGCGCATTCCCGCGAGCGCCATCATCATCGCCGGGAGACCTTTGTCGCAGGTGGCAATACCGATTACCCCTTTACGCGTCGGCAGGGAACGAATTAGCCTGCGGAACACGACTGCCGCATCGTTTCTATAGGGAAGCGAGTCGAACATTCCAGGAGTGCCCTGCGTTCGCCCGTCGCAAGGATCGGTGCAGGCGCCTGCAAACGGGATTGCGCCGAGAGCCTTTAACTCGCGCGCGGCCTCGGCCACAAGCAATCCGACTTCCCAGTGTCCAGTGTGATAGCCGAGCGCGATGGGCGTTCCATCGGGGGCGCGTACGCCGCCGTGAGTGCTCAGGATGAGTACCTGTTTGCCGAGCAGCGCGTCCGGCGCCCAGCCCATGCCCGCCGCCTGGCTCATTCCGAAGAGCGTGCCTGACGGGAGTTGCAGCAACATTTCCGGCGTAAAGGGGAGCGATCCCTCCGGTCCGGGGGCGTGCGTGCGCACGTCGTAAATGCCCTTGTCTCCCGAATCGATCGCTTTATTTAAGTTCGCGTCTTGTGAATTCATCTGCTTGCTCCGTTACACTCAAATTTCAATGCCGTCCGCTCGCCGCCTGACCGCTATTTACCCTGGCTCGTTCGATCCTTTGACGAATGGTCATCTCGATGTGATCTCACGCGCCTCCGGGCTGGTCGATCATCTTGTAGTAGCCATTCTCAACAATCCACAGAAACAGCCGCTCTTCTCCGTAGAGGAGCGTTCCGAGATGCTGCGGGAAGCAACTTCCAAGATCGCAAATGTCGAAATCGACTCGTTCAGCGGCTTGCTTGTAGATTATGCCGCACGCCGTTCCGCGAGGGCGATTGTTCGGGGTATTCGAGCCATCTCAGATTACGAGGTTGAGCTGCAGATGGCACTGATTAATCGGCGATTGCGGCCTGAAACCGAAACCATTTTTCTGATGGCGAGCGAGGAGTATTCGTTCGTCAGTTCCCGAATGGTGAAAGAGATATTCGGTCTGAAGGGGGATATTTCGAGCTTTGTACCGGCGGAGGTGGCGGTGCGGCTTCAGCGGAAGGGAAATTTGGCAACCCGTTCACGCTAGATTAAGTACTGATGCACGCTACTGCTGAAATCGCTGAACGCATATCGACTATCAGTGTCTCCTCCACGCTAAAAGTGTCGGCGGACGCGGAACGCCTCCGACGCGAGGGCGTGGACGTTGTCGACTTTGGAGCCGGGGAGCCCGACCTTCCCACTCCCGCCAATATCAAGCAGGCCGCGATCAGGGCTATCGACGCAAACTTTACCAAGTACACTAACGCGGGCGGCACACAGGAGCTGCGCGAGGCGATCTGCGAGCGCCATCAGAAAGACTTCGGCACAATCTACTCGGTGGCCGAGTGTATGGCCACGGTTGGCGGCAAGCACGCCATTTTCAATCTCATTCAGTCGCTGATCAATCCGGGAGACGAAGTGATTATCCCGGTTCCGTATTGGGTCACGTACAAAGATGTCGTGAACTACGCGGGCGGCGTGTGTGTGTTCGTCGAGACTGACGAAAGCACCGGGTTCGAAGTGAACGCCGCAATGATTGAGCGCCATCTTACACCGAAGACAAAGCTGGTGATCATCAATTCGCCCTGCAATCCGAGCGGTGGCGTACTCTCGAAAGACGAGTTCCGTGCCATCTACGATTTGACGTCGCGGCGCGAGATTTTCCTGATGACGGACGAGTGCTACTGCCAATTCCTGTATGAAGCGCAGCCGTTTTCGATCGCGGCTGTGCCAGGAGCGAAAGAGACGGTCGTGGTGGCCGGTTCGCTTTCAAAGACGTACGCGATGACAGGCTGGCGGGTGGGCTTTGCATTGGCGCCCGCTCCGATCATTGGCGCGATGATGAAGCTTCAGAGCCATAGCACTTCCAATCCTACTTCGATTGCGCAAAAAGCGGCTGTGGAAGCGTTGCGCGGATCTCAGGATTCGGTGCCGGGAATGCTCGCGGAATATCGCCGCCGCCGCGATTTTGTGATCGAACGGCTGCGGCAAATCGCTGGTGTTAGCATCGTTACGCCCAAGGGGGCATTCTACGCGTATCCAAACATCAGCGTGGCTTACGGCAGCGGCCGTGTGAAGAATTCCATGCAGTTCTCGACCGCTCTGCTGGAACAGGCGCATGTCGCAGTGGTACCCGGAGAGGCGTTCGGGACTCAGGATCACGTACGTATTTCTTATGCCGCCTCAATGACTGAACTGGAGCGCGGATTGGAACGCATTCAAAAGTTTATCGATGG
The DNA here is from genome assembly GCA_030853405.1 of Acidobacteriota bacterium. Lineage (GTDB taxonomy): Bacteria > Acidobacteriota > Terriglobia > Bryobacterales > Bryobacteraceae > Bog-105. Next base: position 3,132 of record JALYVD010000130.1, read on the forward strand.
ACTGCGCGCTTAGATGGCCTTTTGCGCTCCCGGTTCGGATTCATGGCGGTAAGCATCAAGGATGTTGCGCTTAAGGCGGGCGTCTCTACCGCCACAGTATCGCACGTTCTGAATGGGACCCGTCCTGCAAGTCAGGAAACCCGGAACCGGGTTCTGGCCGTTGTCCAGGCGCTTGGATATTCGCAGAATCAGGCGGCGCGCAATTTGGCACGGGGGAAGAGTTCTTTCCTGGGGCTAATTATTTCGGATGTCCGGAATCCTTTCTTTCCGGAGATCACCGCCGCTTTTCAGGACCGGGCACTTGCGCACGACATGGACGCGCTGGTCCTTAATACGAATTACGATCCTCATAGCACGTTGAACTCCGTGTCGCGGCTTATCGGATTACAAGTGCCGGGAGTAGCTATTCTGACGTCCCAAATCGATCCGGGAATTGCTAACATTCTGGCGGAGAGAAACATTGCGGCGGTGTACCTGGACCTAGGGCGAGTTGGCCCACATATCAGCAATTTGATTCTTGAATACGAACAGGGAATTATTGAGGGCTTAGAGTATTTATCAAGTCTGGGCCACCGGAGCGTAGCTTACATTGGCGGCCCACCGCATCTTCCTTCCGCCGAACGGCGTAGACGGGCGTTTGTCGAGACGGCTACCCGTCTGGGTATTGAGGCGAGCCACGTTGTGGATTCCGATTTTACGGCCAAAGGCGGGTATCTTGCCGCTTCGCATCTCTTGGATTCGAATGTGCCGACCGCTATTGTCACGGGCAACGACCTTACGGCGATAGGCGTACTGCATTGCGCTTATGACCGTGGTATTGCGGTGCCTGACGACATGTCTGTGATCGGCTTTGACGATATAGTCTTCGCCGAGTATACGCAGCCCGCGTTGACGACCGTTACCGTCCCGAGGCGCGAGATCGGAGAAATGGCTTTCGAAGCGCTTTGGGCGATGATGTCCGACCCGGCATGCAGCGGCCGCGAGTTCCGAATCAGCACCAAGTTGACGATCCGGCAATCGGCCGGGGCGCCACGCACTAGGACTTAAGTCCGCTTACAAGAAACTGCGCCCGCTGAATTCATTGATTTGCAACATCGTTGTCACACGCAGTTTATGACGTGCTTCCGATACTGGGAGTGCATGAAACTGCTTGGCTCAGTAAAGACTTCGAGTAATAAGTTCGCGGCTGTTTTGGCTTTCGCGGCTGTCGCTGTGGTTGTTCCCGTAAATGCCCAGGTGTCTCTCACCGCAGCGGGCGCCACATTCCCGGCGCCCATTTATCAAAAATGGTTCAACGACTATCAGTCGGTGGCGAACGTTCAGACCAACTATCAGCCCATCGGTTCTGGCGGCGGAATCAAGAATGTCACGGACGGCGTGGTGGATTTCGGCGCTAGCGACGGCCCCATGAGCGACGAGCAGATCAAAAATTTCAAGGAGAAGCGCGGCTTTGGGATTCTCCACTTCCCCACCATTTTGGGGGCGGTTGTACCGATCTATAATCTGCCTGGAGGCAACCAGGAATTGAACTTCACGCCGGAAGTGCTGGCGAATATTTTTTTGGGCAAGATTACGAATTGGAACGATCCCGCAATTGCGAAGATTAATAGCGGCGCGAAGTCACCTAACCTGAAGATTTTCGTCGTGCATCGTTCGGATGGGAGCGGAACGACATACTGTTTCACGGACTATCTAGCTAAAGTTAGTCCCGAGTGGGCGTCGAAGGTGGGCAAGGCCAATACTTCCGTGCTAGCGGCCGCTTGGAATCGGCGGTGCAAAGAACGACGGCGTGACGGCGAATGTGAAGCAGCAGTCCGGCGCAATCGGTTATGTGGAATTGATTTATGCGGTGAAGCATAAGATTCCTTATGGCAAGATGCGTAACAAGGCAGGGCAGTTTATTAAGGCCGATCTGGCCTCGGTATCAGCGGCGGCGGCGGGCGTGACCATGCCGGCGGATTTCCGCGTTTCGATCACCGATGCAGCCGGAAAAACAGCTTATCCGATTTCAACGTTCACCTGGCTTCTAGTACCGGAAAAGATTTCCGATGCCACCAAGAAAAAGGCGATCGTCGATTTTCTAAAGTGGGCGATTACGAAGGGGCAGGACGAAGTCGAGGCTCACGATTATGCAAAGCTTCCCGCTTCTGTAGTGGCGAAGGAGAAGATTGCGATAGGCCTGATCAAGTAGTATCTCTTTCAGCGCCGCGCTACAGACCGCATGGCAAGCTACGTATTTATCGCCAATATTCCGCCGCGCCGCGGAGTCCGTGTGCTTTATGACCGGCTTCGCGGGGGGGACGAGATCGCTTATCTGGTGACGCTTGCGGCGGCTGTGGTGACGCTCCTGATTGTCGGATTGCTGGTCGTCGAACTCTGGATCAATTCGACGCCAACGATCAAGGCTTTTGGGTGGCACTTTCTGACGACGTCGCGGTGGGATCCGAATGCCGGGCAGTTCGGAGCCCTTCCCTTTATTTACGGGACGTGTGTGACGGGTTTCCTTGGATTGCTGCTGGCGGTTCCGCTGGGTGTCGCGTCGGCGATTTTCCTGGCTGAGATGGCCCCGCCGGGGATTTCTAGCAGGATGCTGAAAAACGCATCGTGACTGTTACCTGATAAAACATGGAGACGTCTAAATGTTGTAGACGGCATGCGAGGAACAGACACACAACAGAGCGGGATGTTTAGCTATTTGGCGCCGGA
>JALYVD010000156.1 GCA_030853405.1 Acidobacteriota bacterium
GAACAGATGAATCAATTTCTCGTGAACGATCTCGAATTTCGTGGCCTGACGCCCTGAAACCGGGTCAAGAGCGCGAAACGTCAGCGTCGCGGAATCTCCGGGCCGAAGCGCGGCGGGCGATTGAGACACTTCCATCGAATACTCCACGCGGTCGGGGACATGCAGAACTAACTTCATCCCACAGCGTGGACAAAACCCTGGTTTAGCCTCCCGGATGTCGGGGTCCATCGGACAGCGCCAGTCTCCCGGCTGCGCGTCCTTCACCTGCTTCCCGAAGGCCACGCCGCCCAGCAGCAGCAACACGCAATCCCGGCGTCCGATGTTATAGCTGTCCAAGGGAACTAAAGAGCGCTCTCTTTCTTCGGTATCTCCGCTGTTTTCACTGGCTCTTTTTTCTTCTCCGGGAAGAGCTTGTCCACGCTCATGTGTTTATCGAACGCCACATCGAAAAATCCGATCATCATCTCGTCCCAACTCTGGTCTCCCCACTTCACTTCTTTCGTCGCGTCCGGGTTATTGGGATTGTTGATCGAATTGTCGTAATGCGCGGTGCAGTGCAGTTTCGTCCCCTTCGGAATAACAATGTCGTTCTGCGGCACGTAGACCAGTTGCCAGCTGAAGCTGTAATTCGGAACGCTTAACAGCACTTGGGACTCGCCCGTCGGATAGATAGCCTTGTATTGAAAATCTTTTCCACGCAAATGCATGTGCGGCAGAAAATCGACAATCTTCGTGTCGGCGCCGAATTCGAATTCGGACTCCGCCTGATAATTTGCGTCGCCGGGAGGTATGGCGAATTTCGTATTCGTCGCCGCGAGAGTATACACGCGCTCCTTAACGTCCTCCGGTTTGGCAAACGCCAGCCCGATCCTGGTTTGGTCCGTTCCCGCATGGCCATTGGTCGTGTAGTGCATCTGGAAGATAATGTCCGATCCCGCTTTGATCAGCTTTGCCCGGCCTTCCGGCAGCGTAGTCGGCGGCAGTCCGGGAGCATAGCCCACCAGGAATTCTGCATCCCTCATGTCGGATTCCTCTTTGTTCGGCACATAAGGAACGCCGGGTTTGATGCTCGCCAGCCACTTCGAGCCCGGAGGCCGCACAAACGCGATCACGTGATGAAGCACTGCCCGATTACCCGGGCGCACCTCCGCCATCTGTACCCAGGTGTCCTTATCGAAGTGTCCGGGAACTAAAATGTACTGATACTCAATCGTCCCGCTTGCCGGGACATCGAAGGCAGCGGGCATCTCCAACACGACATCGGGTTTTCTTATATTCCAGCCCTCGACAAACTCACGAGGCGGCGGCAGATCTTTCGCATTGCCTTCCGGCGCGCCGTTCTTCGCCCATGCAACCAGCAGGTCGATGTCATGCCGTGACAACGACCGGTCGTTCTGAAAATGCCCGTAACGCGGATCGGCAAACCACGGCGGCATCTTGCGAAGAGCCACCGCTTCCTTAATTGCCGCGGCGAAGGGCCGTGCCTCTCGATACGTCATCAGCGGCATCGGCGCGATCTCGCCCGCCCGATGGCATTGCTGGCAGTGGTCTTGAAGGATCGGCATCACGTCCCGGTTGAACGTCGGGACCAAGGAATCGGGAGATGCCGCCAAAATGCTTGCGGCGCTTAACGCTAACAGGAGCGGCAGTTTCACCGTGGCTCCTCCTTACGAATGCGGTCAATCAAGATTTTACCGCTACTTGCCGGAACCGACCAGCGTCTCGGGAACCAATTGGTCAACCCGCCGGAGCGTAGGAAACATCCACGCCCACCCGAGCACGATCGCCATAGTTCCCAGTCCCCCGAGCACGACGGCGGGAATTGTACCGAACCAACTCGCGGTGAGCCCGGATTCAAACTGCCCGATCTCATTCGAAGCGCCGATAAACACCGTGTTTACCGCACTCACGCGTCCACGCATGTTGTCTGGCGTGGCGAGTTGAATCATCGTGTGGCGCACGATAACGCTCACCATGTCGGAGGCCCCCAGCAGCACCAACATAATGAGCGAGAGCGCCACATTGTGCGAAATCCCAAACACAACCGTGAACACGCCGAATGCAAATACGCATGCGAGCATCGCCATTCCGGCACGGCGGCGCAACGGCCAGTGCGCGACGACAATCGCCATCGCAACCGCCCCGACACCGGGAGCGCTGCGCAAAATACCCAGCCCCATCGCGCCAATCTTCAAAATCTCACGCGCATAGACCGGAAGCAACGCGACTGCGCCGCCCAGAAGCATCGCAAACAGATCCAGCGAAATGGCGCCGAAAACGAGTTTGTTGCGCCAGATATATCGCAAACCGTCAAACGCCATGGCGCTCGACGGCGTCTCGGGCGAGCGTTCCGCCCGCCGAAATTTGATCGTGCGGAAGCATAGAAACGCAACCAAGTATGCAACCGCTGCGGACGCATATACGACAACCGGACTGCCGGTAACGCCGTAAACTATTCCGCCGATCATCGGCCCTGCGATAGTCGCCGTCTGAAATATGGAGGAACTCCAAGCGACCGCGTTGGGAAAGTCTTCGGTGTTGACAAGCAGCGGAAGCATTGCCTGGCCTGCGGGCGCGTTGAACGCCCGGACCGTTCCGTTCAATAACAGAACGAAGTAGATCGGATAAGGAGACGAGATCCCGTGAACGGTCAACGCCAGTAACAGCAGCGAGCAACAGGAAAAGCTTGCATAACAAGTCTGTAAAATCTTGTTGCGTGCAATCCGGTCAGCCGCCTGTCCGGCCAGTAGAAAAAGACAAATACCGGGAAGAAACTGCGCCAGTCCCACCAACCCCAGATCCAAAGGCCGATGTGTGATCTCATAGATCTGCCATCCCACCGCCACCGACTGCATTTCCGACGAACTCGTCGTCAGAAATCGGGCCAGCATGTAACGGCGAAAACTTGGATACTGGAAAGCCGCGCGGGATGACGATTCAGGCAGAAATCTGAGCGTAACAGGTCCCCCTAGCTACACTAAGCCAGGAGCAATTCCAGATGAAGTGGAAAATCGCCGCCTTTGCCGCCGTGGCCGTGGCGCTCATCTCACTCGCGCTCACTTTCTATTTCTCAGGTTGGCGATCTCTCCGCCGCTTCGACGCCGCCGCCGTAATCATCGAAATCAAGCCCCTCAATCAACTCACGACTGTTCGTTACAGCATCCAGCGAGTCGTCGGAATAAAGGAAGAAAAGCAGCCGTTCGGCGAAGAGTCGCTCCTCCTCATGGTTCAAGGCGAAGTGTTAGCCGGCGTGGACCTGGCAGATATGACGCCAGCGGATATTAAATACCTGGATGGCCGCACCGTGGCGATTTGTCTTCCCGCGCCTAAGATTTTTCAATGCTTCATCGACGAGAAAAACACCAAGGTTTGGGATCGCAGCATTACTTGGTGGACGCCTTGGGTACCCTTCAACCCGGATCTTGAACACAAAGCGCGCCTGACCGCTTTAGACGAGATCCGTAAGGCCGCAGCCTCGATGGGCATACTCGATCAGGCGAAAAACAATGCTCAAACCGCGATAAAAGGACTCTTGAGCCCGCTTGGATTACAAAGCAGATTCGAGCCTTAAGCTACCCGCGCTGGTTCTTCGTCTCCAGCCGCGGACGCTCCAACTCTCGAATGCGCTGCAAGCGCTGCCTTCAATTCCGCCAGTTGAAATGGCTTCGTCAAAAACCCGCTCATTCCAGCTTCCATGCACCGTTGCAGTTCGGTCTCCATGGCGCTTGCAGTAAACGCCATAATCGGAATCGCCTCCCCGTTCGGAAGTCTTCGGATCACCCGCGTAGCCTCAAGACCGTCCATTTCGGGCATGTGGACATCCATCAGGATCGTATCGAATTGGCCATGTCGAAATAGTTCGACCGCTTCAACTCCATTGCTCGCGAGAACGGCACGGTGACCGAACTGCTGTAGAACTCTTTGAATCAGCCGTCTGTTTACGGCATTGTCCTCTGCCACAAGAACGCTGAGCGAACGTTGAACGCCGGTGTCAACCGGCTTCTCTTCCACCTCGTCCGCGCCTGTCGCGGGAATCGAAAAAGCTCCTGTGAATCGAATGGTTGTACCAACGCCAGGTTCACTATCGAGTTCCATTTCGCCGCCGCAAAGGCCTACCAGCCGCCTGCAGATCGCCAGTCCAAGACCGGTGCCGCCATAGTGCCGGGTTACTGAACCGTCCGCCTGATGAAACGCCTCGAAGATCCGGTCGTGAGCCTCTTTCGGTATTCCAATCCCCGTGTCGGCCACCGTAAACTCTAATACGGCGCTCGCGCCATCCCTGCTCTTGAGATCGATCTCCAGGCGAATCTCGCCCTTCGCGGTGAATTTCATAGCGTTCGAAAGGAGATTTAGAACAATCTGCCGCAGACGCTGTTCGTCGCCTTCAAGAACCGTCGGCACATTTTGGTTCACGGCCAGGATCGTCTTCACCCCACGCTCGTCCGTCTGCGGCTGAATGGCTCTCATCGCCGCTTCCGCAAACTCTCTCACCTTGAACGGGTGAACGTTAAGTTCAAGCTTGCCCGCTTCGATCTTGGAAAAATCTAAAATGTCGTTGACAATCTGCAGCAGCGACACCGCTGATGTCCTTACGGTTTGTAAATTGTCTCGCTGCTCATGGTTTAGCGGTGTGCCAAGCGTCAACTCCGTAAACCCGATGATCCCGTTCAACGGTGTCCGAATCTCGTGGCTCATGTTGGCGAGGAACTGGCCCTTTGCCTCGCTAGCTTTTTGGGCCTCCAACTTCAGCGCCGCTTCCTCCCCCAGTTTTTCATTGATAGTGAGAGTTTGCTGCCGCACGCGCTTCTGTAGCAACGCAATCCAGAGCACAAACAGCAGGATCGCCCCGCCCGCCACCATCAACGTGCGAACCGCAAAATCACGGCTCAAAAATGGCGCTCGCTCCACCAGCACAACTTCATGGGGAGAACTGAGGTAGAGCCGGAATCCTTGGGGCACGATCGAGGTTGCGGCTTCATCCAGTTCCACCGCGCAAATGCCCGTCACCCGCACAATCGATCCCAAGTCCCACGTCGCCGGTCTGCCTTGCGTTGGGACATGGGCATAGAAAGTCGTCTTCCCTGCTTGCAGCAGCAAAACCGCGTGATCGGGCATGTAGCTCACCTGAATCAGGCGCGCATCCATCTGTACATATTGGCTGTCGTATGTACCCTCAATCGCTTCGTCGGGAACAACCTGGATGGGGCTTGGCAGATTGCCCATCAGTCCGCCCGGCGAAAGTTTTCGTATCCTCGCGGATTTCAGTACTGGAGTAAAAACTCCTTTCGCTTGAAAACCGATTGCTTCCACCTCATCGCCCGCCGTCAGCGTTATAGCGGGGTGTTCGGCAATCTTCAGCCCACCTGTCTGATCGCCGATCCAGGTCGGTCCTTCACGATTCGAAAGCAGGACTCTGCCGCGCACGTGAACCCGGTGTTCAAGACTTCCGTCGGTCGCAAATTGGAAGATCGTATCCGCCGCTCTAACCGGAAGAGTGAAAGGGTCCGCCACCGGAGCCTTCTCCACCTTTACCTGGTCCCACCCGGGTACGAACAACTGAATGCCGGTAAGTTGCCGTTTCTGAGTAAAAAGAGAGCCGCACACCCCGCGAACCCGAACGGAGGCATCCACTAGGCCAGCCAAATTTCGAACTTCTCCCTCCACATGAACCAGGAATGTATGTTGCCCTAAGCCCAGAGTAAGAATGGATTCAGGGCCATTGGTCTGTACCTTCCTCACCACTCCCGGCAGTTCCACCCATTGGCTGTCGAATTTCCCGTTGAAGATCTCCTCCTGATCGCCTGACTGTATTCCCGGATACGAGCCCTTTCCGAGTACCTTCAGAATCGGTTTGGCGACCACGGGCGCAAATCCTCCAGCTGCTGTCACGCCTGTCACGGTGACTATTTCGCCGCTCTTCAACGCGGGAATTTTTCTGCCCTGTGCGGATATGAAAATTCCTGCCGTTTTATCTTGTAAAAACAACAACTGAGATTGTGGATTGTAGTACGTGACCACCCCGGTGAGGTGTACCGGATACTCGTTTTCGGCAAGCAGAGCGGGTAAATGATGAACTTCCGCCGCCGATGTTAGCTCGTGCCCTTCGGCGGTAGGTGCTCTTCCGGAATGCCGCTCTTTGTCTGTCGATTCGATAACGATCGCGTTCGTAAGCCTCAGCTGTCCATCGGTTCTTGAAAGAAATCCGGCTACTTCTCCTTCTGCACCGTCAGCCTTGGTAGACGGCACACCCGTCACCGGAATCCTGGCCGATCCATCCACTAGCGAGACTTCGTTTTCGAGAAGACCGCTGAAGGTCCCTCGCAGGCGGACTCGGTGAACCGGTAGCGCTCCCTTAATCTTTAGAAACTCTCCAATTCGCGAAACTGGCAGATCCGAAAGCTTGGGCGCCTGCTCTACTACGTGCACTTGATCTAGTGTTTGCAGCCAGACGATGGAATTTGAAGGCCGCCCATAAACGTCGAAACTGCTGCTTAACACTCCTTCGACTTGGACTTTGCAATCGACCAATGACCGAAAGCTGCGATCGCCATAATTGTAAACTCGCGCTTGGATGCTGCTTTCTCCATCGTCGATTGTAAGCGCGAGCCGCCCGGCCCGTTCCATAATGTACGCGGACTGCACGACCCCTTTGAGTGCGATCCGCCGGTACTCATAACTTCCAGAACGCGCCTGTTCGAAAGAGATTGGCTCGGCGAAGGGAGAGTCAGCCTTGCCCGTTATTCGTAGCTCTGAAACCGTGACCGCTGGATCGAGTCCGCCGGACCCCACGTTTCCGAGAACATCGACCACGCTCCCGGCCTCCGGCCACACGTTGTCTCCCAGTTGGTGCACGCGGAAACCGCCCGTCCGATCCTGGACGATCAACATGCCGGAGACCCGGTCCGAATAGGTGACCGTGCCCGCCAGATGAACGGGAATATTCTGACGGCTAGAGCGTGTTCCAGTGCCGCGGATCTGCTTGGCGGACGTCATTTCACCCGCCACGTGCGACCCTTGGAGCCAAAGTCCCAGGGCAGCCGCGAAAACTATCGCCGAAAGCGCAGCGAGGATCTTCATCGTACAAACTGTTGTGGCGTTTACATAAAAAAACTCTGTAAGTATCTATCTGGGAGGTTGCTGAAAAATCGGGACAGGGTCGGACAGGGTTCGTTTTCCCGCGCACCGTGAGCCCGCAATCAACAGAGATGCTTCTTGCGAGCCCTTGCCTGTCCCGGAGTTTTCAGCAACCTGCTAGGAGAGGCTTGTTGTGGCTTGTCCACTGGCTGGGGTGGCGGCTGGGGTAGACGATCTTGTCGTCTACTCTCTGACACATATGTTAGGAGTCACTTCCGATATCGGCGCGATTTCTCAAACAGCGGATTGCTCGCGCAGTTCAAAAGCATCGCGGTGCTCTTGCAGGAATTTGCCAAAGCTGGTCGGTTTGCGGCCGAGAATCGCTTCGACGTCTTGAGTAACAGCGGCAGCTTTGCCCTCCCTATAGAGTCGCTGCAGGTCGAGCAGAGCATTCGCGTTCCACTCCGGAATACCAGCAGATAGTAGAGCTTGCTTCAACTCGGAGGGCGGTAGATTTACAAATCGAATCTCACGTCCAAGGAGGTCGGAAAGCATCTGAGCGACCTGCGTGTTGTTCAGGGCCTCCGGACCAGTTAACGTGTAAGCCTTACCCTCGTGCTCCTCCGCGGCCGCCCATAGCCGACAGCTTCACAAGTTGTCCGACCTCACATTGTGCAATGACATCAACCGCCTTACGCTCGAGCGCGAAAAGTTCTGCCGTGGGTGGTCCCACCAGGAACACTCGATCCACATCCTTTAGAGCGGCTCTCAGAGTGTCCGGCTGGTTATAGTCTACGGTGGCCGTTTCGACACCGGCCGGTGCAGCCGCCTTGAGCGAGGACTGGAAAGCCGCGCGAACGTGTGCCCCTGTCTGAGCGATTTGCTTGAGAACTTCTCTGCCAACATTGCCGTTGGCGCCGGTGATCAAAATCATCCCGCGTCACCCGGAATTGCGGTCTCAACGGGTGTTACGCTCGACGACGTTCCCTCCGGGGGGGTGTTACTGTGGCCCAACGGTCTGCAATCTTGTCGCCCTCGAAGCGCCACAAAACAAAGCCGTGGAACTGCATCTTTTTGCCCGATGCAGCCTCCGTCCAGCGCCAGATATTACGACACACTACTTTGTCCCCTTCGGCAATCATATCTTCAATGGTAAGGTGCAAATCAGGCCAACTCTACAAAATCGGCAAGAGCAAAGACGGAATCGTAAACAAGGATCGCCTTACCAAACGCTGGACCGGCGGCTATATCTTCGAGAACGAATGGCAAAGCTTCCGCACCCGCCAGAACCGCAGCCTGGAACTGACGACCGCCCTCCACACCTATGACCGGTCGGGCCGCTACACCGTAGCCGTCAAAGTGATCGACATCTTCGGAAACGACACCATGACTCTCGTCCCAATCAACGTGGGTTAGGGCCTTGTGGCCCACGAAA
>JALYVD010000176.1 GCA_030853405.1 Acidobacteriota bacterium
AGCTGGCGCGCCAGGCTGTCAGGAGTTTCGAGATATTGGCCAGTTTCGGAGTCCGGCAAACCTGCGTTTGGATAGCACGAAACACGCGTCGTCGAGAGTTCGTGAATCGACCGGATGTGATCGGTCATAAACTCCGGGCCAGTCGCGCAGTTCAAACCGATCGAGAGTAGACGAGCATGAGAAATCGAGGTGTACAGCGCATCCGCGGTCTGCCCGCCGAGCATGGTTCCAGTCGCTTCGATGGTGCCGGAAACCATGACAGGAATCACCTGCCCGAGTTCTTTCCCAAGCCGATCGATAGCCAGTAAGCCGGCCTTTATATTGCGGGTATCCTGGCACGTTTCGAGCAGCAGGATGTCCGCGCCGCCTTCGAAAAGCCCCTTCGCCTGATCATGGAAGTTGGCGATGAGTTCAGGAAAAGTGATTCCGCCCGTGACCGTAATGGCCTTGGTTGTGGGCCCCATCGATCCGGCTACGAAACGCTGCCGTCCAGATGTTGAGCTCTCATCTGCTGCCTGCCGCGCCAGTCGCGCCGCAGTAAAATTCAGCTCGTACGATTTGTCCTGCAGCCCGTACTCGGCGAGCACGATTTTAGTTCCGCCAAAACTGTTCGTCTCAACGATGTCCGAACCGGCTTCATAGTAAGCACGGTGAATATCGACCACCACATCCGGCCGCGTCAAAACCAGATTCTCGTTGCAGCCTTCGAGCGCAGCGCCCCCGAAGTCCTCCGCTGTCAAATGCCGATCCTGCAACATGGTGCCCATTGCCCCGTCGAGCACTAGAACACGTGTAGCGAGAGCGTCTTCGAGAGCTTGGCGGCGTTCCAGCCGGCTCTCCTGATTAAAAGCTGACATCTTCTTTCGGGACTACTTTTATTGTAACGAGCCAACCTGCGATCCTGGCCGTAGCGCAACTATGAAGGTTGAATCGCTGCGGGTTGCGTGTTGTCGCGCCTCACCCAGCGGTAAGCCGCCAGCGAGTTCTTCCAGAAGAACTTCTCCTCTGCGCGACGGCCCTTCTCCACAAAGTATCCGCGCACCACCTCGAGCTCCTGCACATATGTTCCCCACGTATCGCTGTTCGGCCAATCGCTTCCATAAAGCAGGCGATCCTCCCCGAAAATCTCCCAAAGCTGGTCGAGCACGGGACGATACGTCGCCAAATCCAGCGGCACTCTTCCGTTCACGCGCTGCAATACTCCAGAAACCTTGACGTACACCTGCGGGCGGCCTCCTAGCTTGCGCAGATTCTCCTCGCACGCTCGGCGCGCCATAAGATCCCCAGGTTTCTGAAGGCGTGGCAAGTGGTCGATTACCACTCGCAATGCGGGCACTTTGTCCGTTAGCCGGACCACGTCGTCGATCAGCGCCGGGTCGGGGTTCGCGGTGTCCATTTCCAAACCGGCGTCGGCTAGAGCTTTGAGATCGGCAATGAACGCCGGCTCAGCTAGCCGTGCCCCTAAATCTCTGCCCCACAGGTTTCCATATCGAATGCCGCGGAACATCGGATTCTTGCTGAAGCGTTCTAATTGATTGCGAAAACCCGCTTGGCCCGGCTCGAGGTCGCCGACGGTCCCGACAATAATCGGATTCTTAGCGGCAATACCCAGGACCCATTGATTGTCTTCTAACCAAGGGCTCGCTTCGATTTCGATTGCTCCCACCACGCCCAACGCCTGTGTCAGCCGAATGAATCGCGCGGGCAAAGCGGGCTTGTATAGCATCGCGTCGTCCTTTGGCGGCCAGGGAACGCCCTGCGGCCGGGTGGGATCGAAAAGGTGGATATGCGTGTCGATGATCGGCGTCGGCGTATTGCCAAGCACATCGCACGGCAGGGCAGCCGCCGCAAAGCTGAGAAACTTCCGGCGATTCAGAGGTGACATCCTTTTCACCTTATTGCTTATTTGCAGTAGCCTTCAAACGGCAGACGTTTCGCTACCGCCTCGAACTCGATGGAGCGAGACGCAACGATGCTACAGTCTATCGTTGTCGAACCAAAAGAGTGAAGTCTCGTGGATTCGTTATGGACGCAAGGATCGTATAAGCGAGGCCCGTCGCGGCGTCGATCTGCTGAAGGCGACCTGCCGGAATGCCACACGATCGTCAACCTCGCTGGTCGGGAGATTGCTAACAACTTTGCGCCACATCGATTTTCAATTAGCTCGAGCTACGGCTCGCCAGTACGTCGCGCATGGACATTGGGGGACGACCAAGCAGTCGTTCCAAAGTAAGGTCAACGGCTGAGAACCCACCGCTTCGGCTCGCCTTCGTCTCTCAGCGCGATTGCGGCCGCCTCGCCAAGTCGGAGTGGGCGGTCCAGGAGACCGGGCCATCTTCCGGCGCTTCGAGTTTGCCAGTCTCCAGAGCCTTCCCTATCATCATGAGCCCTGACTTGACTCGATGACAGGGACGACGATACGTTATTCCTGGTGAGGGATGCGATCACGGAACAGCGTGGACGCCGTCCGCGTCGGCCTCATCGGGAGCAAATATGTCGAGCGCAGTGAGATCGACGGTAACGCTGCACCTGGTTTCAAGCCTTGATGGCTTCATCGCCAAGAAGGACAACAGTGTTTCGTGGATGGACAGTGCTGGCGACGTCTACGAAAGAGGGGTTACTGACGACGGCGCTGAGGTCATCCAGTCGATAGAGTGCTACGTACTAGGTTCTCGCACCTATGAGCACGCGCTGCAACTCGGCTGGCCCTATGGCGATACTCCGACGGTCGTGATAACAAATAGAGAACTGCCGTCCACGAGGGAGAGCGTTCAGTTCTACTCAGGCGACCTCAAAAGATTGGTGGGTGAGATACTCGCGCCTCGATACGGAAACATCTGGCTGGTGGGAGGGGCCATGTTAGGCCAGAGTTTTCTCAGGCTCGGCTTGGTGGATGAAATCAGATTGATGATAGCGCCGGTCACATTGGGTGACGGACTGCACCTATTCGGTGATTCCGGTACCGGGCAGAAGTGGCATCTGAAGAACGTAGTCGCTTACAAGAACGGCTTTGTTGAGTTATCGTACAGGCGCTAATCAACCGACTCCTAGCCTGAAAGCGGTTACGTCAAGCGGGCTCCCTTGATAAGGTCGGCCTGAAAGGATACGCAAAGCACTCGCGCTGGGGGAAGCATCGTGTCGAGGGACGACGGGATCATCGGGGTATCGGATCACGGCGGTTGGGCGGTGCTGGTGACGGTTGCGGGCGACGGGACGCTCCTCGACCGTCGCCGCGTCGAACTGGTGGACGAGGACCTGCCGAAGATTCCGCACCACAGCGAAGGGCAGACGCTTCCGCTCGCTGAGGCAGTGGCGCTAGTGGAACGCGTGCGGGTGTCCGCAGAGCGGCACGCGAAGCTCAGCTTGGCCGCCGTCGCGATGACGGTGCCCGGGCGCATCCTCGGCGTCGCGCTTCGCCAGTGCCCAGGGCTGCCACCAACCATTGCCGAGCGGATCAAGGACTACCGGGCGCAGAACGTCGCTGACTGGGTGATGTACCGCAAGGCGCTAGCCGCCGCGGCCGAGGCGCGCGGTTGGGCCGTCCACTGGTACGACGCGAAGAAGGTGTTTGATGCGGCGAGCGAGGCGCTGCGCATCAAGGACCTCGATGCCCACTTCCTCCAGTTGAGGAGGTCCATCGGGTCGCCCTGGGGCAAGGATCACAAAGTCGCGATGGCAGCGGCGATCGTCGCGGCCAGGGCGCGCTAGAAGTAGGCAGCAGGCTCGACGGAAAAGCCCGGCAAGTAACGCGTCTTGCAAGGGATCGTGCCCGATCAGTCGCCTAATGTTTACTGAATATCTTGGACTCTAGCCCTGCGCGATGGTCTTCTTGACCAAAGATCTGAGCGCTATGCATTGGGCCTCCCCCGATTCTTTCGCGTGGAGTCGCCCCTCATCTCGATGCGGTGGGCATTGTGGACCAGCCGATCGAGAATGCCATCGGCCAACGTGGGATCGCCTATCTGTTCGTGCCACTTTGAGACTGGCAGTTGCGAAGTCAGGATCGTCCCACGCACTTGGTAGCGATCCTCGCAGATCTCCCAGAAGTCGCGTCGCTCAGGCTCACTGAAAGAAGCCATGGCCCAATCGTCGATGACCAGCACGTCGATGCGGCTGAGTCGGGCCAACAGACTGCGCAGGCTGCCATCGGCACGTGCCATTGCCAGACCATGGAACAGCGACTGGGCGCGCGTGTACAGGGCCGAGTAACCGTCGCGGCAAGCTTTCTCTGCAAGAGCGCAAGCCACGAAACTCTTGCCCATAGGAAAGCCATCCGTCACGCCCGGCGACACACCAACTCCGAGAACAACTAATCGATCTGGTCGTTGAACTGGAAGATTCCTCAGCATCAAGGCGTTCATCACGCTAAAGATCGCTGTATTTGCTCCAATACCTAACGCGAGGGAAGCGACGGCAGTAAGCGTGAAGCCTGGGCTGCGGCGCAACGTTCGCAAAGGGAATTGTGTATCTAGGACCGTCGTCTCTACCCACCGAGGTCCAGGGAGTTTGCCTGCATTCTTCACTTGCTCAACGCCGCCGAACTCCTGGCGTACTTGTCGGCGCGCTTCGTCTTCACTCAACCCACTGCTCTTAAGCGCTGCGATTCCTTCTGCGATATGAAACTGGAGTTCCGGCCGAGATCTTGCTCCCATTTGTTGCGCCGCCACAGGCGTGACCACCACGTCATCGCGCACCTTCCTCGACCAGGCTCAGAATCCCGCCGGCCGCGCCAACCAATCGTCGCCAGCTCGCAGCCTGTGCCTCCAAATGAGTTCGCCCCTTCTTGGTCAAGCGGTAGAACTTCGCTTCGGCCCGCCGCCTATGCAACTCGCTTCACCGCCCGAATAACCGCCACCCCGCTCGCCGGAACACTCAATCTGGCAATCGTTCTCGCCCCCTCCCGGTGAACCTGCGGCGCGGCGTCTGTCAGCAACTCCGAAACCAGACAGTCACCCTCGAACGCCACCGTCACCTGCTCCTCCGCTCCCCAATTCGACAGGATCGCGATCGCCCCGGTCGCATGCACCAGCCCGCGGAAGGAAATCCGCGCCGAACCCTCCCTCCAATGCAGCGCGCTTCCCGCCGCGCTCGCCCTTGCCGGCCCCACGATCCAGTCCTGAATCTGCGCATTTCCCCGCTTTGCATACGCCAGTGTCAGCGCCGATTCGAAATACAACGCTTTCCCTTTCCCAAAGCTGTGCTTCGTCGCGAACGGCTTACCCTCTTTATCCCGCAACACAACATCCGCGCCCTGCAATTCGAGCGGCAGCTTCCACAATTCCCCCGCGAGTTCGTTCCCATCCGTTACCGAATACGGTTCGTCCACTTTTACCGGATAAATATCGGTCGCCTCGAAACCAAAGACATCTGCCAACTCACCAGGGATCGAAGGTCGAAGATGTCCCATCGCGTTTTTCCAGGCGGTTAGCCCGTCAGCCCACAAAGTTCCGCCGCCCTGCACGAAACTCCTGAGAGCAGCCATACCCTCGTCATCAATCGCATAACAATAAGGAATGTAAAGCACGTCGAATTGCGAACTCAAACCTTTTTTCAGTCGATCGATATCCACAAACTCGACCGGCACGTGCGCGCGATGCAGCGCCCGGTAGCAGCCCTCGATCGATTGTTCCCATTCGTCGCCTCGATGCTGAAACCGGCCGCCTTCCAGGTTGTCGAGAATCGCCGTTTCCCGGTTATAAAGGAT
>JALYVD010000180.1 GCA_030853405.1 Acidobacteriota bacterium
ACACAGGCTTTGAGGTTCATAAAGGCGCGGTGTTTGGGCTCTCTCACAACTGGTCGCAGATGTTGCATCTTCGTCCGCGGAACCGCTTCGACGAGCTTGACTCGGTCTATCTTACGGGGGGCAGCACGCATCCGGGGAGCGGGCTGCCGGTAATTTTTGAATCGGCGCGGATCAGTTCGCGCTTACTGCTGAAGGATATGGGAATGCGAGTGCCATGGGATGAGCCCCGGGCCGCGATGGCTATCGCCGGAGTGGCGTGATGCCGGTACGCGCCGTGCAGAAGGAGTGGGAAGCCGTAAGCATCCGCGACAGGTTGCGCGTAGTCCGGAAGTTCAGGAGGGCCATTGCGGGGGCGGCTTCACGGCTGGTTGACTTGTTTTCGGATACTCTTGAACGCACTCGCGCTGACAGCCTTACCTCAGAGATTATTCCGCTCGCGGAGGCGTGCCGGTTCCTCGAATTGGAAGCGGAGACTATTCTGGCCGCACGGCATTTGTTGAAGCGCGGACGGCCGTTTTGGCTGCGCGGCGTAGAGATCGAAGTGCGGCATGAACCACTGGGTGTGGTGCTGATTATCGGGCCTTCCAACTACCCGCTATTCCTTCCGGGCGTCCAGATGTTGCAGGGGTTAGTTGCCGGAAATGCCGTTCTTGTGAAGCCGGGGAGAGGCGGGTTGCCGGTGATGAAGGCATTGTCGCGTTTGGCTACAGGTTCTGGCCTGCCATCTGGGTTGCTCACGGTGCTTGATGAGGGTGTGGATAGTGCGACAGAGGCGATCCGCGGCGGTGTTGACAAGATCGTTGTTACGGGCTCGCTAGAGTCCGGCAGGGCAGTGCTGAAAGAGGCTGCTGAACAAGCGACACCCGTAATTGCAGAGTTATCGGGCTGCGATCCGGTGTTCGTTTTAGAGAGTGCGGATATTTCGAAGGCTGTTGCGGCGATTACTTTCGGATGCAAGCTGAACGGAGGGGCAACCTGCATTGCTCCACAGCGCGTGTTTGTGCACGAAGCAGTAGCTGCACGATTGAGAGCGGAATTGACTACGCCGATACCAGTTGTGAATTTCTCAACAGATGGAGAAGCACTGCATTTAGCGGCGCACTCTCCGTTTGCGCTGGGCGCGAGTGTGTTCGGCGAAGCAGTCCGGGCGCGCGCCTTTGCGAAGAATGTCAGTGCGGGAGTGGTTGTCATCAACGACATGATTGTGCCTACGGCCGACCCACGGATGCCTTTTGGCGGACGACGCGGCAGCGGATTCGGTAAGACACGAGGCGCCGAGGGCTTGTTGGAGATGACAACGAGCAAAGCCGTGGTGGTTCAACGTGCGAAACGCCTGCGGCATTTAGAACCGGCTTCGAGCAATGCAGAGCAATTCTTTCTCGCCTACTTGTCTGCCAGTCACGCGCATGGATTTAAAAATCGCTGGAAAGGGTGGCGGCATCTGGGCAAAGCACTCTCGCAGGTTCGAAGGGATCACGCATGAAATCCATGGAAAGGCACGCTATTGGAGTTATCGGATCGGGACTGGGAGGTCTAAGTGCCGCGTGTGTGCTGGCGGCCCGGGGATACCAAGTAACCGTCTTTGAGAAGAACGACTGGATTGGCGGGAAGGCTGCCGTATTGCGCGAGGGCGGGTACCGGTTCGATATGGGGCCGACGATTTTGATCTGCCCGGCTGTCCTGCGTAGGGTGTTTGCCGAAGCAGGGAGAAGTCTATCGGACTATCTGCAACTGGTTCCACTCGAGCCGCAGTGGCGGTGCTTCTTCGAGGACAAGAGCAGTCTGGATCTCTACGGCAACCAGGAATCCATGGAGGCGGAATTGCGCCGCTACTCGCCTGAGGCGCTGAGCGGGTATGCGCGGTTCATGGCGACTTCCAACCAATTGCACAGTATCTCGGATCGATTTTTTTTCTGGCGATCGGTGGGTTCGATCCGGGACACGTTCGAGACGGGCTCGGCATTGAAGCTAACTCTTCTACGTGATGTGGCACGCATGAAGCTGGGGCAAACCGTGTCGGGGGCGATTCGACGCGAGATTAAGGACAAACGCGTGGCCCAAATGCTTGACCATCTTGTTCAATATGTCGGTTCATCGCCTGAGAAATCGCCCGCGATTTTGTGTGCGATTGCGCACATGCAGGCGAGTGAAGGCGTCTGGTATCCCATCGGCGGCACGCGAGCGATTCCTGAAGCCCTGACGAAGTTAGCAACTGAACTTGGCGTAATCTTCCGGACGAATAGCCGGATTCGAAGTATCGACGTGCAGGAAAAACGCGTGCATGGCGTCGAGACCACCGAAGGCGAGTACGTTCCACTCGGCGCGGTGGTGGCCAATTCCGATTCCGTGCGCACCTATCGCGAGTTGATCGGCGGCAGCATTGCGGAAGAATTTAACGATCGCCGTTCCTACGAGCCAGCTTGTTCGGGCGTCGTCATGTTCCTCGGTTTAAATCGCCGATACGATCATCTCGCTCATCACACTTTTGTTTTCTCTCGGGATCCGGCGGAGGAGTTCCACGCGATCTACGACAAAGGCGAGCCCGCTCCCGATCCGACCTGTTACTTGTGCGCGCCGGCAAGAACTGAGGCGGCCGTCGCACCCGAGGGCGACGAGGCTCTTTATGTTCTGGTGCATACGCCGTATTTGCGTCCCGAACATGACTGGAAAGAGATGTACCCGAAGTACCGTAAGGTCATTTTCGATAAGCTGAAGCGCACAGCCGGACTGCATGATCTCGAGAGCGCTATCACGATGGAGCGCTACTTAACTCCTCAAGACATTCACGAGCGCTATGGCGTTTTGAACGGCGCGATTTATGGAATCACGAGCCATGGCCGTCTGCAGGGCGGTTTCAAGCCGGCGAATCACGATCCTAAAGTAAGTGGTCTGTATCTTGCGGGCGGCGCGGCGCATCCTGGTCCCGGTATGCCGATGGTGTTGATGTCCGGCTGGATTGCAGCAGACCGATTAGATCGGGACGGCGTTGCCGAACGCGTGAGCGTGCAAGCGGCGGCTGTATGAAAGCTTTGCTTTCAGAAGGCTTGCCGCCCATAGCCGCAAGACAGCTACGCTGGTTCGCAAAGTACGTCGGGTTCTATCTGAGCCGGAACTTTCACGGTATTCATCTGCTTCGATTGACTCACATCGAGCAGCTGGAAGGATGGCCGTTATTGGTGTGTCTGAATCACCCATCGTGGTGGGATCCCTTAATGGGCGTCTATTTAAGCCAACGCTTCTTTGCACATCGCCAGCAATACAGTCCCATAGCTGCTGCCGGACTTGCAAAATACAGGCTCTTCGAACGCCTGGGGTTCTTCGGTATCGATCCGGGCGCCCGGGCTGGTGCGCAGCGCTTTTTGCATGTGGGCAAAGAAGTATTGAGCCGTTCTGATGGAGCATTTTGGGTCACCGCGCAGGGCCATTTCACGGACGTCCGAAGCCCGATGCATATTGAACCGGGATCCGGGCATCTCGCAAGCCGCATTGAGCGATTCGCGATGTTGCCTATTGCGCTTGAATATTCGTTCTGGAATGAGCGTTACGCCGAAGCATTTGCCTGCATGGGCGAACCGTTGATGGTGGACGCGGGACGCGGCCGCTCCCCGAAGGAATGGACGGAGCAGTTCGCCAGTTCTTTGCAATCGACGCAAGATACCTTATCGGAGCACGTGAAGCGCCGCGATCCCGTGGCATTCGAGCCGCTGCTTACAGGATCGTCCGGAGTGGGGGGAGTGTATGACTTTTGGCGCGCCCTCAAGTCGCGAGCACAAGGAAAGAAGTTCCGCCCGGAGCACGGTAGAATTTGAACCGTGACTCTTACGGTTCTGGCATGGTGTGCATTCGCGTTTGCCGTGCTGCCCGCGAGTCTATTTGTTTGGAACCTATGCCTGTATTGCAGGCCGGATGAACGAATGGCGGGCGCCTCAGTCTCCATTCTGATACCTGCCAGAGATGAAGAACGGTCGATAGAAGCGTGTGTACGTTCCGCGCTCGCCTCGACCTGTCTAGATCTCGAAGTGATTGTGCTTGACGATCATTCGACGGATCGAACGAGTGAAATCGTCAACCGAATCGCGATGGAAGATAGGCGTCTGAGGTTGGTGTCCGCCCCGCCTTTACCGAACGGCTGGTGCGGGAAACAATTCTCTTGTTCTGTATTGGGCGGCCTGGCTTCGAAGCCCATCCTTTGTTTTCTTGACGCAGATGTTCGGTTGACCTCCGATGGACTAATGCGGATGGTAGGAGCGATGCGGAACGGGCGCTCGGCGTTGATTAGCGGCTTCCCCTGGCAGGAGACACGTACGCCGCTTGAGCAGATGCTGATCCCATTGATGCATTTCCTATTGCTTGGCTATCTGCCGATATTCCGAATGCGCCGAAGACTCGAGGCATCTTTGGGCGCTGGCTGCGGACAGATCTTCGTGGCCGATCGTGTGTCTTACCTGAAGGCTGGCGGACACGCGGCGCTGCGCAGTTCCCGGCATGACGGGATTATGCTGCCAAGAGCTTTCCGGCGCGCTGGGCTTATGACTGATCTTTGCGATGCAACGGACGTCGCAAGCTGCCGGATGTATTCGAACGCGCATGAAGTCGTCAACGGTCTGCTAAAGAACGCGACGGAAGGGCTCGCGTCGGCAACCCGCATCGTTCCGTTTTCGATTCTGCTTCTTGTGGGTCAGGTGGCGCCTGTAGTTCTTTTACTTGTTGGGCCGCAACGGATTAGAGTTCTGGCTGGGACGGCGGCTGTGCTGGCGTATCTCCCTCGACTGATAGCCACGTACCGGTTCAGGCAGCCGCTTCTTGGCGCGTTGTTACATCCGGTTTCGATAGCGCTGCTGCTGGGGATACAATGGCTCGCGTTCTTGCGCGCGGCCTTTGGATTTCCAAGCACGTGGAAGGGACGCATATCGACGAATGTATGATGGATGCCGTGAATATTCCACGGCGCGCGTTCCTTAAAACATTGACTGGCTTAACGGCCGGGCTCTTCCCTCTTGCCTATCAAAAAGCGGCGGCGGCGGAAAGGGGAAAAATCAAGATTACGGACGTCAAGTGCATGCTCGTCCGGGGCACGTGGGATTGGAATCTTATCAAGATCGAGACCGATTCGGGTTTGTACGGTATTGGCGAAGCGTATTGGGGTTGGGGCGTTAAGGATCTGGTCGTCAACAAGATGAAAGGCATTCTTATTGGCGAGGATCCGCTGAACGTAGACAAGCTCTACACGAAGATGCTGCGCGACAGCGCTGGAGCGGGGGCGATTGGCGGTGTAACAGTAACGGCGGCGAGTGGAATCGAGATTGCGCTGTGGGATCTGGCGGGAAGAATCCTAAAGACTCCGGTGTGCAATCTGCTCGGAGGGCGGTATCGCGACCGGGTTCGTTTTTATCGCACGACTCAGGTTCCCAAACAGCATCCCGAAGACCTGGCCTCATGGCGCGATTTGGTGCGCCGAACCAAAGCCGAGCGCTGGGGCTGGACGGCGTTCAAATTCCAAGGCGACGGCATCCCGCGCGCTCTCGATCCTCAATTCAAAGAGCCCGGACATGATCCGTACCTTCGGAATTTAAAGAGCAGCGATATCAGACAAATTGTCCGTGTGATGGAGACCATTCGCGAAGAGCTTGGGCCGGATGGCGATTTCGCCATCGACTTGCACTGGCACTACGATACGCGCGACGCGATCGAACTGGCGAAGGCTCTGGAGCACGCCGCGCCTATGTGGATTGAAGATCCGGTGCCCGCCGAAAATCCGGACGCCATGGCGTATGTGCGGCGTCATTCGCCAGTTCCGGTCTGTACGGGAGAAAACCTCTACGGGTTTGCGGGCTTCGAGCGGTTGATTGAACTGCAAGGGTGCGACGGTGTTCACCTGGATATTCCAAAATCGGGCGGCTTGGCGGAGTCTAAGCGAATTTCTGAGTTTGCCGCCAGCTACGACATTTGGACGGCAGCGCACAATCCGGCCAGTCCGGTCGGCACCATAGCATCGGCCCACGCCGCGTCCGCGATGAGAAATTTCCGAATTCATGAGCTTGCCAACTGGATCGACTGGTGGCCCGATCTGGTGATCCATGAAGGACCCATCTGGGAGAACGGTTACTTGACGATTCAGGACAAGCCGGGATACGGAATTGAAATCAATGAAGATGTGGCCCGCGCGCACCTTGCGCCCGGCGAAACGTGGTGGGGCTAATGCCCTGGGGGGCAGATCGCGAGAAATCTGCCCCATTCGTGCGTTTAACGACCTAGAAAGTGAAGGTGGTGGACGCTTGCAAGTCGCGGTTATCGTTCACCGTCCCCGTAATCTTGCCGGCGTTGCTCGAACCAATGGCGGTGTTTGGTTCGCTAAAGTTCGGCGTATTGAAGGCGTTGAACGCATCCATTCGGAAGGCCAGATTGAGACGCTCCGTGAACTTGAACCGCCGCTGTACTGAAAGATCCCAGTTAGACGTGCTAGGACCGTAAAGGAGCCCGCGGCCCGCATTTCCGTAGGTGTTGGCAGGCGGAGCCACGAACGCTGCTACATCGAACCACATGGAAGGATCGGCGTTCGAGAGAACACCGGACCTGATACGATTCGGCCAGCTTGGCGCGCCGTTGTTCACTCCGCTATTTAGCCCGACCGAGAACGGAAGGCCACTTGCGAAAGTTGTGATGCCATCCACTTCCCAGCCGCCGATTACGTGGGCAATGATGCCACTGTTCACAAATGGCTTTCCTGCGCCGAATGGTAACTCGTAAGTGAAGCTGCTGATGAAGCGGTGCTTCTGGTCGAAGCCGGATAATCCATAACCCGCTTTCAGATTGGTCACCGTCTGCGGGTTGCCTACCGCGCCCCCGCCGCTGGCTGCCGAGCCGCCATAGTCCAAAGACTTGCCATAGGTGTAGCTAATGAGCCCGCTCAATCCGAATTGGTAACGTTTTGTCAGCTTTACTTGCAGGCTGTGATAGTTCGACATGTTGCGCTCGTCCTCCTGCGCCCAAGTCGAGATATTATTTAGCGGCTGGATGAGTCGGCGACTAGTCGTTGACCCCGTGCCTAGCCCGACTTCATTCGGATTGTAGGCGTACGTGAGGTGAATGCCGCGGCTCCCTGCGTACGCAATCTCTGCCATAGCGCTGGAACCAAGCTGCTTTTCGATATCGAAGTTCCAGGTCTCCATATAGGGCGTCAGATTTTTCATTTCGTGCCCGATGAGCGCCGGTGCGGCCGCGTTGAGAGATGCTGTGTTCATCAACGTGCTCGGATTTAAGCTGACGACGCCCTGTGGGAA
The DNA here is from genome assembly GCA_030853405.1 of Acidobacteriota bacterium. Classification (GTDB taxonomy): domain Bacteria; phylum Acidobacteriota; class Terriglobia; order Bryobacterales; family Bryobacteraceae; genus Bog-105. The sequence goes on from JALYVD010000180.1 coordinate 7,281, forward strand.
AGGATTGTTGATGGAGGGCAGGCATGTTGCGGCCGGTGCGGTAGCGCAAGCACTTCCATAGGGGCCGCCATTCGCCGCTGCGAGTGGGAATGTGGAAGCCGTCGAGAAGGTCTGCGAAACCGTGTAGGGCGGCTGCTGGCCCAATTCATCCGAGGCAGAGTACGGATCGGGGAAGTAGACTATTCCATAGCCTCCGCGAATGACCATCGTGCCGTTTCCGCTGGTGTCATACGCGAACCCGATGCGGGGGCCAAGGTTCCCATAGCGCGTTTGCATTCCGGCGCTTGATCCGACCCCGTTTTGGCCCGCATAAACATAGCTGAGCGTGCCGAAGTCGAAGTTAGCCAAACGGTTGCGGATCTCTTTCTCGGGCGTGAAGACGTCGTAGCGAAGTCCGAGATTCAGAGTTAATCGCGAGGAAACCTTCCAGTCGTCTTGCACGAACCCAGCCCACTCGCCGTTGGTGACGTAGTAGGGCTGCTGCAGATAATTCCGGCTTCCGCTGTTCGGAAAACCAAGCAGAAGAGTCGCGAGTCCCGATCCGTTCTGTCCGGTGGTTTTGCCTTGCGGATCTTGCGGATTATTCGTGAAGTTGTCGTTGAAGGTGAACTGCCCGCGAGTTGTTGTGTTGGTAAACGGCGAAGCTAGTTCCCGGATGTAGCGGAACCCGAATTTCAGTTGATGCGATCCCCGCGTCCAGGAAAGCTCGTCTTCGAATTGAATATTGGTCTGCCGCGGGTTGGCCGGAAGAAAAGCCTGACCGCCCTGAATACAGGTGAATTCCGCGCCGCACGAGCCGCCAATCTGGATATTTGGCAGTCCAGATGCATACGGCGTTACATTCACGCCTTGAATGCCGAGCGAAGTTGCCGAAGCATGTCCGTAGTCCGATTGGGAGGTAAACGGATTCGTTCGCGCGTAGCCCGTCCGAAATTCATTCAGAAGAGTGGGACCGAAGAGATGTGTTTCGTTGAACGCAGCGCCCTGGGCGGCTAGCGTGGTGTTTTGAACTCCGGCAATCTGCGGCCCCAGATCGAACTTGCTCGCCGCGAAAGATGGTGTCGCTAGGCAACAGGTCCCCTGCCCCCCGACCAGCGGGTTTGGCGCGGTTTGAACGAATTGCTCGAAGCTGTAGCGGAAGAACATCGAATCCTTGTCGCTTAACCGATAATCCAGGCGTGTGTTTCCGCCGTTATCATCGATGATCTGATTGGCGGACGATGTGAAGTTGTTGAAGCTGCCAGCGCTGGTTGGCAGTGGATAAATGCTGGCGACGTTCAATCCAACTTGAGCGCCGGGACTAGTCAGTTCGGCAGCCGGAATGATGTTGTTGAGATAGGGATCGCGAACGGTTTTGCCGTTTACGACACGCGTGGTGTAGGGATCGTAGATGGTGATCAACTGCCCAGCCGAGTTGCGGTAGTTGCTGAAATCGCCCGTTCGTTCCGCGAGTGTTGGAACGCTATTCAGGTTGACGATGCCCTTCAACGACCGCTGCCCATAATAGTCGGCGAAAAAGAACAGCTTGTCCTTGATGATATGTCCGCCCACCGCTCCGCCGAACTGATTGCGGCGATACTCGGGCTGGGCTTGGGGCGACGGATTGAAGTAATTCCTCGCATCCAAATAGCTATTGCGAAGGTATTCGAACGCCTCGCCGTGATAGTCGTTGGAACCGGACCGGGTGGAGACCGAGACCACGCCCGCGCCCCGTCCGAATTCGGCCGAGAACGTTCCTGTGAGTACCTTGAATTCTCCGATGGATTCAACAGAGGGCTGAATCATGACTGTATTGAATGTCCACTCGTTATCGTCAATGCCGTCTACCAGCCAACCGTTTGTGTTCGCTTGACTTCCGAGTGCATTGAAGTCCGAAGCGGCTCGCGGGTTGAACGAACTGGAACCCGAGAGATTCTCGCCAGGCTGCCCCGCGGTCACGCCGGGAACAAGGACCACGAGCTGCGCGAAGTTACGGCCGTTCAGCGGCAACTGCTGCACAGAGCGTTCATTGATCACTTCGCCAAGTTCGGCGCTTTCCGATCGCACCAGTGGCGCGGCCGCCGAGACCTCCAGGGTTTGAGTGACTTCACCTACTTGCAAGTCAAAATCAACGCGCGCTTTTTGATCGACGTCCAAAATGACATTTGGAGTAAGCCCGCGTTTGAAGCCTTCCATCTCCGCCGAGACGGTATATGTGCCGGGGATTAAGAATGGCGCGTTGTAGTCGCCGCCCGAACCCGTCTGATATTGCGTGGTGGTGCCCTTCGCAGTATCGGTAATCGTGATTTTGGCGCCGGCTACGGCCGCTCCGCTCGCGTCATGCACGGTACCAAGGATGGTACCCGTAGTGACTTGCCCCAATGCCGCAGTACAACAAACCAGCACTGCGAGAATTCCCGATCCCGCCACCCCTAGCTTTCCCAACCCACGCCTCCTCAACATAGAAAGAGCTCCTTAGATGAAACAACAGGTATTGCTTAACAACTGCCCACTTATCTTGGATTGTATGTCAATGACCAACGACCATCCCTGAACATCGCTGTAGCGTAGCCTAAAAAAGAACACACTCATGGCGCAATCTCCTATTACCGCCCGCGGCGAAGACTTCGCCGCGTGGTATCAAGACGTGGTCCTCCAAGGCGATATGGCCGAACCGGCCGAGATCGTGAAGGGCTGCATGGTCATCAAGCCGAACGGTTACGCGGTATGGGAACTGCTGCAGCGTGCGCTCGATGACCGGTTTAAAGCGACGGGCCACCAGAATATTTATCTTCCATTGCTAATTCCGCAGAGCTTTCTTCAAAAGGAGGCTGAGCATGTGGAAGGATTTGCGCCGGAACTCGCCGTTGTAACGATCGCGGGCGGCAAGGAATTGGAAGAGCCTTATGTGATTCGCCCCACGTCGGAGACCATCGTCGGACATTTCTTCGCCAAATGGATTCAGAGCTGGCGCGATCTGCCGATCCTTATCAATCAGTGGGCAAATGTCGTCCGATGGGAACTCCGAACCCGTATGTTTCTGAGGACGACGGAGTTCTTGTGGCAGGAGGGACACACCGCTCATGCGAATCACGATGAGGCGTTGCAGGAGGTGCTGAGGATACTCGACCTCTATGCGGAAGTTGCGGAAGACGTGATGGCCATGCCGGTGATCAAAGGCATGAAGACGAATTCCGAGAAGTTTGCCGGCGCCTTGAGGAGCTACTCGATTGAAGCCATGATGCAGAGCGGTCTGGCGCTGCAGGCGGGCACCAGCCATGATCTTGGGCAGAATTTCGGTAAAGCCTTCGACGTGAAGTTTCAGAGCAAGGAGGGGCAGCTTGAGTATGTTTGGCAGACGAGCTGGGGCGTGAGTACGAGGTTGATTGGCGGATTGATTATGAGCCACTCGGACGACAAGGGGCTGGTTCTGCCGCCGAAGCTGGCGCCTGTCAAGAGTGTGCTGGTTCCGATTTATCGCAAGGACGAAGAGAAGGCCCAGGTGCTGGAGACGGCTCATCGCCTGGCAAAAGAGGTGGGCGCGAAGGTGGATGACCGGGAAGGCCAGACGCCGGGTGCGAAGTTCTTTCATTGGGAACGTCGCGGTGTTCCGGTTGTGCTGGAACTTGGTCCGCGCGATGTCGCTTCGGGTAAGGTCGTACTGAAACGGCGCGACACGGGAACTAAGGAGCCGATTGCGCAAACGGATCTCGCGAGCACTCTTCCTGCCGTGCTGGAACAGATGCAGACGGATCTCTACAATTCGGCAAAGCAGCGGCTGAAAACACGGACCGTGCTGGCGAATTCTATCGAAGAGGTGGAAGCTATTCTCAGCGATGTCACCGCTGAAAAGGGTGGTGGCCAATTCGTGATGGCGCATGTGAAAGACGATGCGGTTTGCGACGCGCGCATCAAGGAGTTCAAGGCTACGATCCGCTGTGTTCCTTTGGTGGACGAATATGATGGACCGGGGAAATGCATCATAACGGGCGAACCGGTGGACCGGCGTGTGGTAATTGCTAAGGCTTATTAGCGTCGCTTGAAAAAGACTACCCCGAGCGGTGGCACGTTCAGGGTTAGTGAGTACCGGTGGCCATGCAGTGGGATTGGCACCGTTTCCGCCCCACCGAAGCTGCCGTACCCGCTGCCGCCGTATTGAGTCGAATCCGTATTGAGGAGTTCTTTCCAAAACCCTTTCAGTGGGACGCCCAGACGATAGCTGTCTCGTGGAACCGGGCTGAAGTTGCAGACAACGACGATCTGTTCGGCTTCGGTCTGGCCCTTGCGGAGGAAACAAAGAATATTTCTTTCCGCGTCCTGAGACTCGATCCACTCGAAGCTTTCCGATTTGTACTCTGCCGTGTGTAGCGCGGCTTCGCTGCGATAGAGGTTATTAAGATCCCCGACAAGCAGCCGCAGTGCCGCATGGGGCGGCCGCTTCAGCAAAGGCCAGTCGAGACTTCTGTCGTGGGCCCATTCGGACCACTGCCCAAACTCGCCGCCCATGAACAGAAGCTTCTTCCCGGGCTGCCCGTACATATAGCCGAACAGCGTTCGCAAATTTGCGAATTTACGCCAGTCGTCGCCGGGCATTTTGCCGATCAACGACCCCTTGCCGTAGACCACCTCGTCATGCGAAAGTGGCAGGACGAAATTCTCACTGAACGCGTACACCGCGCGAAAGGTCAGTTCGCTATGGTGAAATTTGCGGTTGATAGGATCTCGCTGCATGTATTGCAGCGTGTCGTGCATCCAGCCCATGTCCCATTTGAGACCAAACCCGAGCCCGCCTACAAACACCGGCTTTGAAACGAGCGGCCAAGCGGTGGATTCTTCCGCGATGGTCTGTGTGTCGGGATGCGCGCGATAGACGTCTTCGTTCATCACACGGAGGAACGCGACAGCGTCGAGGTTCTCGCGGCCACCGTACTGATTGGCGATCCATTGACCATCGTGGCGTGAGTAATCGAGATAGAGCATTGACGCGACGGCGTCCACGCGCAGGCCATCGGCGTGATATTTGTCGAGCCAGAACAACGCGCTGCTGAGAAGAAAACTGCGAACTTCGGGGCGTCCGTAATTGAATATGAAGCTGTTCCAATCGGGATGGATGCCGCGCCGTGGATCGGCGTCTTCGAATTCATGCGCGCCATCGAAGTACCCAAGGCCGTACTCGTCATTGGGGAAATGTGAGGGCACCCAGTCGAGAATGACGCCGATTCCATTTTGATGGAAGCGGTCGATGAGACGCATGAAGTCCTGCGGCGTTCCGTGACGGCTCGTCGGGGCAAAGTAGCCTGTCGCCTGGTAGCCCCACGAGCCGAAGAAAGGATGTTCCATGATGGGCAGCATCTCCACATGAGTGAAGCCCATTTCCTTGACGTAGGGAATGAGTTGGTCGGCAAGTTCGGCGTACGTAAGTGAACGATTCCCATCCTCCGCAACGCGCCGCCAGGAGCCAAGATGAACTTCGTAGATGGACATCGGCGATTCCAGGCTATTGGCCGCGCGCCGGTTTGTCATCCACTCGCCGTCGCCCCAATCGTAGTCCAGATTCCACAGAATAGATGCGGTCTGAGGAGGGGTATCCTGGAGCACTCCGAAGGGATCAGCCTTGAAGACTTTGTAAGAATTTGTGGCCGACTCAATGTAGAACTGGTATTTTGCTCCACAGCGAGCACCGGGAACGAATCCTTCCCACACGCCTGCGCGCCCAGTGGAGGACAGCGGATTAGACTCATGGTTCCAGCCATTGAAATCGCCCACTACCGACACGGATTTCGCGTTCGGAGCCCAGACGCCGAAGTTCGCTCCATCGTGTGTTGCGTGCCCACCAAGAACGTCGCCCAGGCGTGTGTGGGTACCTTCTTGGAAGTAGTAAAAGTCGTTGTCAGTCAACAAGGTTTAATATGCCTCGCAGCGGAATCTGCACCCAATCCGGACGGTTGTTCAGTTCGTAGGACACCTCATAGAGCGCCTTTTGCAACACAAAGGCATCGAACAGAATCCGCCGCTCGCTTTCGCTGTTTCCAACGAAATCGGAGTTAGCTGCCGTTTCGAAATATGCTTTCAGATACTCGGCGCTGACCCAGGCGGCCCAAAACGAGGCCCATGGTTCTGCCTGTACTCTGGTGGCAGGTTCGAGGGCTGCAAAAGCAGCGTAGGAGAAGGAGCGAATCATGCCCGCCACGTCGCGCATGGCAAGTGTTTTGATGCGGCGATGCGCCAGCGGCCGGGCCGGCTCACCCTCGAAATCGATGATGATGAAATCGCTGCCCGTATAGAGCACCTGGCCCAAATGAAAGTCGCCGTGATGACGAATGCGCACGGCAGTAATTTCGCGATCGCGCAAGGAGGAGAAGCGATCCCGAACCTTTGCCTCGGCTGCGATGAGTTGGCGAGCGCTTTCCGCGGCTTCGCCCGACAGCATGTTTTGTTTGTCTTGCAGAAGATCAAACGTAGTCTCGGACTGGTTGAGCATCTCCTGATATAAGTGGTGGGCGTAATCGGGCGTGAACCGCTCAGGCGCAAAATCGGGACCGCCCTTCGAGTCTGTAAGAGCGGCGTGCATTTGTGCCGTGCGCGCACCCAGCAGCCGCGCCGATTCGATATATTCGCCGATGGTCTGGCGAGCGATGGCGGGAAGTTCCTGGCTGCAGAGCTCCATTGGGTGATACGTGCTGAGGGTAGGGGCACTGCCGTTCTGAAGAGCGCGCACGAAA
>JALYVD010000240.1 GCA_030853405.1 Acidobacteriota bacterium
TCCTTGCCATGCTTCTCTCAGTTCGCTATCGTTGCTCTTGCGGGCCATCGGTTTCTTCTCCTTTGAAGTTTTCTTAGACAAAAACATTGTAAGGAGATCCTGTTTGGCTCGCTCTGCCTCGCCTCCCGGCTCAGCTTTCGCAAACCCTATTTACAGAAGTTTAAGGGCATTATCCTGATCAGAGAGCACAACCGCGCTCTGTTGCAGCTAGGATTCTCGTTGGACAATGCGTGAATGCGTCGAAAGAATCGAGTTCGTAATCCATTGTTCGCTAAGCGCTGGTTCCCGGATAGGATTCCGTTGCGAAATCTCTCTGGCGTGCCGTCGATCAGCAAGGCGTCGTGATTGATGTTTTGGTGCAGCCGAAGCGCGATCGTTTTGCCGCCATCCGCTTCTTTCGCAAGCTATTGCAAACTACCAAACGCTACCCTCGCATAATCGTTACCGACAAGCTCCGTAGCTATGGAGCGGCGAAGAAAGTGGTTCTCCCGCGAGTTGCTCATCGGCAGAGCCGATACCTAAACAATCGGGCCGAGAACTCGCATCAGCCAACGCGTCAACGAGAGCGCCGCATGAAGCACTTTAAGTCCCCTGAACATGCACAGCGTTTTCTGGAAGTGCATGGCATCGTGGCAGCCCACTTCCGACCCGAAACGACATCTCCTTTCAGCTGCGCATTACCAAGCGGAACGGCACCGTCGATTTGAGACATGGCTGGAGATCATCGCCGCCTGATAAAAAGATTGGAATAGATTTCCGTCCCAGCACCCGCGCCACCACCGGACTTGTAGCCTACACGACGTCTTCCATACCGCAGTGTGACAGTGCCGCGGAAAGGGTTCTCTACGAAAAGATCTCCGCCACGCTTAACTCGCCGCCGAATAGCGGTGTCGTTTTCATTTAATGAGTAGACAGCCTTCATTGCTTTTTAATGACTTACGGACAGAAGCAAGGGCACACACCAACTTTTAATGAGTAGAATCTCATTTAATGGGTAGACTGTACGTACAGCGGATCTGTGATGTAGGGCACGCGGTGACCAAATGGTGGGGAAACAAGACATCGATAAGGCGACCGACGCGCAGTGGGCTGTCGCGGCGAGGGAAGAAATTATAGCTAGACTCGCGTCAATCGAGAGCATTCGTCGATCCGACATAGATACGGCGGCGCACATGCTCGGCCTCAGCCGGGCCATGATCTATCGACTGTTGGCGCGATATCGGGAGGATTTCTGTACCAGTGCGCTATTGGCCGAGACAGTGGGCCGGAGGGAAGGATCGCTCAGCCTGCACGGTCGCGTTGAGGCGATTGTCACTCAATATATAGAAGACTTCTTTCTCAAGCCCGAAAGACCCAGCGTTGCGGCACTACATAGACTGGTCTTCGCCGAATGCCAGAAAGCGGCCTTAAAGCCGCCATCCTACAATTCGGTTCGCGCCAGGATCGATGCGTTTGATGTTGAGAAAGTAGTTCACAGTCGCTTCGGAGCGAAAGCCGCACGTGACCGGTTTCGCCCGGTGGAGGCGGAAGGGCTTCGTCCGGACCGGCCGCTGGATTTATATCAGATCGACCACACACCGGTCGATGTCGTTGACGAGATGGATCGATTACCTATCGGCCGTCCCTGGTTGACATTGATCATAGACGTAGCATCGCGAATGATCGCGGGCTTCCATCTCTCGTTTGAGCACCCCTCGTCTACGTCGGTCGCTCTCGCCATCTCACACGCTGTCCTGCCGAAAGAGAAGTATCTTCGGAGCGTTGGAGTGGACGGGGAATGGCCTGTCAGTGGCCTCCCGACCATCGTTCATTTAGACAACGCCCAAGAGTTTCACGCGCGCGCCCTTCAGCGAGGTTCCCAGGAGTATGGAATGCGGCTGGAATACCGGCCGCCGCTCGGACCTCATTTCGGCGGCCATATCGAGAGGCTCATCGGCACGATGCCGCGCCTAGCGCTTACATCACCGGGGCTTCGTCGCTTCCGATCGGCAATACCCACCTGTTCACCGGTGTGTCACTTACTCGCAAGTTCCGGACAAATCGAACTAATCGCCTGGTGTCTACGCCCGTCGCGTCCGTGGCGCGCTGCAACTGAAAGTAAGGAGGAACCGTTTGATAGTAGAGCGTGACCCGCACTGCTGCCGAGCCCTTCGTGCGATCTGTTAACGGGACCCGATAGCGCACCACGCTGGACCCGCTACCGTTCATGTAGTCTGGATCGCAGACTTTCTTCGGCCCTGCGAGCGAGGCGATCGAAACGCACGTTCCCACTGGGCCCGTCTCTTCGGCTTCGGGACCGTCGGGGCTCCAGCCTTGGGGCTGCAGCCGATTATCCTTCACTTTGTTATTCAGGGCGATAAAGCTGGTTGTCAGAAAGCCTTCCGGATTAGTTACCAGCTCCTCGTAGATCTGTACCTGGTTCTCCTGCGTGATGGGGTTTGCCGCCCAATAATGGGCTTGGAAGTGCTGTTGCGAGCGGGTGAATACTTCCGTTGGCAGCGGCCGCCCCTCGCCGTCCACGATCACGCCTTTCAGCCCTCCCAGGATCCGGCTGCCCTCAGGCGCAACGTTCCCCGACCCCCACACCACGTTCTTGTCGGTGTCGAGGACCTGAAAATTCAGAAACGCTCGACGGAATCCAACACCGGAAGGGAAACTGTGACCAGCCTTGTTGATCACCTGCACATCGGCTTGAAGTCCAGTGTTGGTACGAATTACCGAGAGTATCTTGATATCCGCCGTCCTGGTTTTCGCGATCAGGTTTGTGCTCTGATCGATTGCATTATCGACGCCATCCTCCGTGTTCAGTGATTGCCTGAGCATCGGATCCGGATTGATAACGCCGTCCTCAGGATTGGGGGCGTACAGGCCGAGCTCGGTCCGGAACTGCTTGAACATCTCAAGTGCGAAGACGTTGATGCCCAGCAGCAGGTGGCGGCGATAGTCGTTGCGCGTCTTGAGGGTGATCTTCTCATCCGGTGCGCGGAAGTCCACGGGCGGGAAGGTGTTGTCCTCGATGTTCGCAATCTTGTAGGCGAGCGGCTGAGACAACACTCCGTCATGCAGGAACGTATTCGGCATGTGACATTGCTGGCAGCTCTCCGGCGTGGCGCCGTTGTCGGCGAATTTACTGTTCTGCCATTCGAAGAAAGTGGCCTGCTCGATAAAGGTCTTCTGGTCTATGCCGTTTTTTGCGAGGACCGGCTCGCCGTTGGCCCGGAAAACCGGAAGGATGATCGTATGACACGAGCCGCACAGCCCGGAATCGGTAATCTGCTCCCCATATTGCGGTTTCATCCCAAGCGCGTTTTTCATGGGCAGCTTAAGGGGATCCTTAAAGGGTCCATCGATGTGCTCGGGAGGGGACAACTTAAAGTTCCCGGTATAGGTTTCTTTGGTACCCAGACCTTCGGCCGCAATGCGATGACAAACCGTGCACGAGATTCCATCCCGGGCCAGCGCTCCATAAGTGGAGTTAGGATCCTGCATCTGGTCTCGGGTGAATAGTTTCCCGGTGTCCTCGTGATACTGCCGCTGGCCCATGACGCCGTGGCAGTGGAGGCACAAATTCTCGACGTATGCCTTCGCCTGGCCGGGCTGGGTGGTCAAATTCCCGTGCAGAGCCACTTCGGAATTCAACTGGGAGAAAAAGATCGGATCCCGCCCGGCGAGGCCCATCATGGAAAAACGCCATTCGCCATTCGGAGACAGATTCACAGTTTGAGGATTATTGGGGGGCGAAGAGCCGTTCAGGTAATAGAGCATACTGGGCAGATCCGACCGGGCGGGGCTCAGGGTTGCGGTCGCGTTGTGGCAGGAGGTGCACTGATCGGAGGTCAGGAACGTCTGCGGACCGTTCGGCTTCGGTCCCGCCACGACGTGATCATTGGACTCCGGAACCATGCACACCGGATTGCCGTGACCGGAAAGCAACCGAGGCAGATGAGAGAGGCGGAAGTGGATGTTGTCGTCCGGTGGGGTGCTGGTAAGCCGCGGCGGAGGAAAGCCGAAGACGTAGCGCGTGCTCGCGAAGGTGTCTTGCTCGTGCACCGCCGAAGCATGGCAGTTAATGCAGTATTCGCCGAAGGCGGCGTACGGATACTCGGCCGGGGTGCACTCGGGTTCACCGGGTTTGGGAGTGGGCGGCGGCTCCTGACTCACAGTGCTGGGGGCGGAGAGATCTCCCCACCACCATCCATCCCACGAACCCGCGGTGTCCCGGATCATCACGGCCCAGTCGGTCAGCTCAATCGGGTGTTTCGGATCGCCATATTGTTCCTTGATAAGGATTCCGCCCTGAGGGGCTTCGCCCTTGCGGTCCTGGACCGTCATCCAGCGCCACATCGCTGGCGAGTACCACACCTTGACGTTCGGATGCACGCCATTCGTGCCGCGGATTTGCGGATCGTGCTGCCAGTTTTGCTTTACGTAGCAGCGATCGTTTAGAAATGCTTGCAGGAGTTGCTGGAAGTCCTGCGAGGTCGCGGGCGGAAGCGGAGCGCAGGAGTCAGCGGCGTGAGCCACCCCACAAAGCGTAAGCACTAGAAGGAGGGGGCGGAGTAACCACCGCGATCGGAGCATACAAAAGTATGCCGCCGGGTTTAGAATTCTGTCAATAGTCCAACGCAAGATTGTCGGCGCAAAGGGCTGTGTTGCAACTTTCGTAGACGCCGTTGTCGAGCACCGAAAAGCATGCCGAGGCGCTGGGTCTGAAATATGCTTGGTTTGGCAGTGTTGCAACTTTTAAGAAGTCGGCTGGAGCCGGTCAGCTCGACACCCATTCTGTTTCTTTAAACGGCCAGCCCGAACAGATTTCCAATGAACCGGATTTGACACCGAACATCATCTCTCCTCACCTATCGAACCTGCCCCTTCCGGATCATGTTTATCGCCTCATAGCCCTGAATCGTTCGCCGGGCCGCGTGGAATTCCCGGAAACCTTGCTTGGCGTTGACCCGGCGTTTCCGGCCGCCGCCGCTTCAGTTTGGCTGCATAGGATGCGCCTAACTTGTCGCACCAGCGACGGATTGTTTCATAGCTCAACTGCACGCCTCGGAACGCCATTATCAATTCCACTTCTCGCAGACTCACGGCGAAGTTGAAGTACAGCCACACGCATTGGGAAATGATCTCTTCGGAAACCGGTAACCGCGATAGATGCTGGCTGGTACCCATTCAGGATTACACCGCTCCCGTGTGACAGTGCCGTTCCGAGCAACTGACTCGTGGGCTCGCGTAACGCACACCTCCGGGCTAATTGGCGCGGCTTCCAGCGTTGCAAAGAGGTATTGCATTAGAAGATCGATTGGCGATACGTTTGCGCAATGCCGATTCCCTTTCCCAGCTCTGATGATCGATCAGATTGATCTGGCTTTTGCATCGCAGCAATGTTCATCAGCCAGTCGAATCGACCTTCTAGCCTGCGCCCAGATGAGATGAAGAAGCGGTAGCCTTCGGCACAGAGTTCAAAAACAGGAGAAAGGCGCCGCCTCTCTCTTTCGCAAGACCATTCCTTCTTCCATACGCCGAAAAAGAATTGCCGCTCACGCTTTGCCCGCCCCAGGCAACAATTCTTTGTTCGACGCGGTTGTCTCGCCGGGAAGATCTTGCCAAATTCACTCTCCGCTGTTCGCCACGTGGCAGAGGTATTCGCGAACCGAATACCTTAACTCCATTTCCGAACAAAGGACAAACAACATGCTCAATCTCAATCGCATCACTCTCATCGGCAACACCGGCACCGACGCGAAAACCACCCCGAACGGTCCCACCACTCTCTCCCTGGCCACTACGTCAGCTGGACCGACACCACCACAGGCGAGCGCCGCACCCGCACCCGCACCGAATGGCACTCGTTAGTGGTCTGGAATGACTTGGGGAAATGGGCGGCCACTTTGCAGAAAGGGAATGTCCGGTAAATCGTAGAAAGTAGCGACTCTCAAGCTCGCAGCCTTTGATAGGTTGAGAGCAATTTTCTTAGCAGGAAAAAAGGAGAGTCGCTAATGAAGAAACCATATCAGATTGAATCGG
>JALYVD010000252.1 GCA_030853405.1 Acidobacteriota bacterium
GCGGTCTGTGTCTGTGTCATGGAGCTTTTCCCTTTCTTCTTCATCGCGTTTCAGGTTAGCTCCACCACGCGGGCCCTCCCCGGTTGGCCGCCTGTTTTTGGGGAAGCTTCGGTCGCCCTCCGGGCTCCCTACGCCTCCCCAAAAACACTCAACTGAACCGAGCTACGGCCAGACCACTTACACAGAAGACGTTACAGCACCCCGGGCGCCCCCCCGGGCGGGCCCAGATCATCACCGGGTTGTCGTGGAGCGTATTCCAAACTCAGACGAAGAAATACTATCCTGATGCGCAAAGTCATCTTCTCAAAATTGTCTCTCTTGAGCTCTCTTTTCTTTTGTGCGGCTGCCATGGCCCATGCAAACACAACTACGGTTCTGGCCACCGATTCGGTGTATGCCGCCACGCCTATTACCTTTTCCGTTTCCACCGGTCGCACCGTAACGGTCAACGGCGGCGGCAACTACAACGACGCGGACGGCATAGGCTCCGCCAGCGAGGAGTACAACAACGGCTTCAAAAGTCTCTCCGGCATTACTACGCCCACCGCAGGCTACATCGCGGGCGTCTTCCTCGACCCTGGGGGTCCTTCCGGCCCGGCAGCCCCCTTATCCTTCGCCAACACGGGTTCCACCAGCAGGCCCAATGACACTAATTTCAGCTCACTGTCGCCAACTGCCGATCAGGTCTTCTTCGTTGGCGATGGACTCACCGGAGACGGCGCCGGAGCTACGCAGATCTTCTACATCCCGACCGGCGCGACCGAGCTTTACCTGGGGCTGGCGGATGCCTGCGGCTACAACGGGAATCCTGACGGAGGCCGGTATGTACCCCGTTACGCTGCGTTACGCCAGTCCGGAACACATCGAAGGGCGCCCGGTTTCGACCGCGTCGGACGTGTACTCGCTGGGCATGAGGCTACATCGTCTGATTGCGGGACGCCTCCCCGAGCCTTTCGATAAGGCGCCCGTCTCGGAGTACTTCCAACTGTTACGCGAAGGGCGTCTGCCGCCGCCGAGCGCCCTGGCGACCAAGCCTATGGCTCGGGAACTCGCGCGCGATCTCGACGTCATTGTGATGAAGGCGCTGCGGTATGAGCCCGCAGGCTTCGCGCAATGTCATTCCTGGCTTCTTCGTATGCGGGTGCGGAGACTTGCTCCGTCTGCAAATGGGCAAGCTTGGCGTACTGACCGCCGAGTTCGGCCGCGAGGGCTGGGTCTTTGCTGTCGGACGCGGAAAAGCTGTTGAGCGTTTGGGTCGCGGCTCTCAGCAGCGACGTTCTGGCCGTCGTTGATTGCGGTATTGTCTTCGCCGAATTATAGAGCTCGCCCTCCAGCTTTCCGGTCAGCCGAACCAGGTCGTGGAGGCGATCTTGTGCACCGTTCCGCTGGTGCGTGGCCTCCGCCGATTTCCAGAGCACCCCCGCCGTGCTGAGGGCAACCGTTGCGGCCAGAAGGGATGACCCGGCCGCTACAAGCTTGTACCGCCGCACCCACTTGCGCCCGTGTTCGATTCGATTGCCGCGGCGCGCTAGCAGGGAGCGGCCCGATATACAGCTCCGCAGATCGCCCAGGAAGTGAGCGACAGCGCCGCTTAGTGGCGGGGTGAATGTCGCCATAGCGCAAGCCCATGCCCCGGTAGCCGCCCATTCGTATGCTTACAAAGCACAGTTGTCTACGTTGCGGGCACACCTGGATACCAAGAGTCGAGGGCCGTCCGAAGGCTTGCCCAAACCTGCAAACAACCCCGATGGGATACACCGTCTCGATCGACTGGCTCAAACGCCAAAAGAGCCGCGCCGAAGAAACCGGCGAAGAAGGCCGATAAGTGAAGACAGGATGTTTAGACCAGCACTGTTCGTCTTGATTTTGGCTTCAACTGCCCTCGCCGAAACGCGAGATTTCTATGTCGCAGTTAACGTAACCGCTCCGCAAGATGTGAAGGATTCTATTTCGACAGAAATTATTCAGGCTCTCCGGCGATTTCCGGACGTGAAGGTGATTGGTGGAGATGAGACTTATACAATCTCTGTCGTTTGCATGGACGTCCAAGAGCACGTTAACTTGGCGTGTGCTCTCGATATCACCCTCGTTGGCGACATCGATTGGTGGAAAGACTCCGTTAGACCGCAGAATCTGGATGCCTGGAGAGCTTTAGTGACCTTAGGGAAAAATACACATGCCAAAGTTTTACAGCAAGTCTATGTTCTCGGCGTGAATAGATTCGAATGGTTCGGGCATGACATTGCAGACACCCTGGACACGAGATTTCTCGAAGAGTTCCGACAGATCGACGCGGCAGCTGATCGGGTAAAGGCGAGCCATAAACACTGAAGCGAAGGCGAAGGACGCGGGCGTGAAGAAGGCGGGGAAGAAAGGGAAGGACAAATGAACGATCAGGAGTTTCGGATCGGGTACTTACCTTGTATTCCCATGTCTCAACCTTCGCCGGCCACACCTGTCCTGAACTGTTCCGCCGAAAGATACCGTCCGGCGGGATCGCGGCATAAGGCTTTTTCGCAAGATCGCGTCGAGATGTCCGCGCAGCATGGAGATAAGCTTTGGCAGAGAGAGACTCCGGGCGCGCGCAATCGGTTCCGCTTCGGGCCGCGGCATTGCTGCGAGAACGATGCTGGCGAGCTCTCCAGGTGACACGGAAGGAGGAATGCCCGCGAGTAGCAGGCGCGCGATCAAACCGAGCGAATACAAATCGCTCCCTAACTTGAGTCTGTCGCCGGTGCGCTGTTCGGGGCTGGCGAATGCCGGTGTATGGGTCGCGCAAGAACTGGCGCTCCCAAGAGGCGTGAATGCACCGAAATCCAACAGCTTTATCTGGCTCTCCGCGGTTACAAGCGATTTCCTGGCTTAAGGTCTCCGTGAACGATCAGGCGCCGATGCGCGTGTTCAAGGCCCTCCAGAATCTGCAGCAAAGCGCGATCCTCGCTGAGACATCGAGCTGCCGTTAGCCGCAGAACCGATCGATGGGAAGGCCATCGACGAACTCCATCGCGAGATAGCGGCCGCCCGTTGCAGAGACGCCGCTATCTATTACACGGACTTTACGCCGGTGGTCGAGCCGGGCCAGCACGTCGGCTTCCCGGTTGCCAGTGGGAACCTGGCCGTCCAGCGCAGGATGAAAGACCTTGATCGCCACGCGTTGCGGGAAGTCGATATGCTGCGCCAGGAACACCGCGGCCGTCGCCCCCTCACCGAGTTGCCGGATCACTCGGAAAGGGCCGAAGCTGTCCTGCGGCGCGGACGAGATAGATCCAGAGGTGGGCGGCATAGCGTAGCTTATTGTAAATTGCCGGTTGTTCCGAGTTCTCGGAAATCGTGCAGGCGCGGTCCTGAGGGAGATCGCTGTCGCTTATGCGCAGTATGGCAAAAAGAGAAGGGCCCAGGAAGACTCGTGAAGATTCTTAGCATAGCTGTGAGGGGTTTTACAGCCGTCTTGCGCGTTGTTAAGTATCCCGGAGTCTTCCGACGACCCGCTAAATGGCGAGAGCGGCGAGCTTTGGAATTTGGAACTGGTGTTCAATTTGCTTTGCACAGGAGAGGCTATGACAGGTTCGATTCGATCTGCAGTTTTGGCGGGAGTGGCGGTGGTAGTGGGGTGTTTGGTCCAGGCGAGTTGATGGCTAGCCCGATTGCCGGGAACTGCGCTACGTCGTTTTTTGTTGTGCTCCCCGAGCAGCCGGGTGGAGTTGACGTGACGGGCTGTTCGTTTTCACAGACTCAGGTGCTGACGAACAGCAACGCGACCATCGACGTTAACCAGTATCTGACGACGCTGACGGCGGAAATTGGAGGCGGAGCGTTCCTTTTCGATAAAACTTTCAGCCTGCCGTACTCCGACCCGACGGTACAAGGAGCCATCAGTCTGGCGGAGAGCGATCTCTCTTCTGCCGGAGCTTCGCTCTTAAGTGGGCCGACGCTCATCGGGAACTCGCAGAGCACTAGCAGTTCCACGTCAACGCAGACGACCTCAACCTACAATGGAAATACTACGTTGGGGTTTGCAACATTTTTGGGCCCAGCCACAGTTCTGGGTGGCGATCTGGGCGTCTGCCAGGGACTAACGCCGGGATATGGCGGCGTGGCCTTTCCGTTTGGATGCAATGGCCAAGGAACGCCGGTCACAATCATCGCGGGCGATGCGGTCCATGACTTCAATCAGAACGATGCGTACGCCGTAAACCAGCTAACGACCACGACAGACACTACGCTGCTTTCGCCGACCCATAACCTCAGCGGTGTTGCAGGGGTATCGACCACGCCAGAGCCCGGTTCGATCTGCTTGCTAGGTACGGGTTTGATCGCGATGTTTGGAGTCGCTCGACGACGTTTGCTGCGGAAGTGATCAGTTTTGCCGATATTGGAACTCGATAGGAGGAATGGAACATGACAGGGCCGATGCGAACATTTGCAATTCTGCTGGGGAGCGTGGGTTTGATGGGCAGCGTGGCGGCCCCGATGGCGCGGGCACAAATGAAGGTCGAACTGGTCAATGACGTTGGCGCGACGGCACCCTGCGTCGGGATCGGGCTGGGTATGGCGATCGTGAAGAAGTGCGCCACCTGGGAGGAGCGGGAGGGCTTTATCCGGACTGGCGACGTGGGGGTGGACGGCAAGGACGACGGGGTGGTGACGGCGGTCGCGCCGGGGTCGGCTGGAGCCGCCGCAGGGCTTGCGGTAGGAGACCGGATACTGTCGGTGGATGGGAAAGCGGTGCGGTGGACACCGGCAATGGAGGTCGCACGGCAGACGTTCGGCGAACGGGGCAAGGAGGTGATGCTCGCCGTGAAGCCGGCGGGCGGGGGAACGGAAAGGGATATTTCGCTGGTGCGCGGCGATGCACCGATGCCAGAGGGAGCACCGAAGTCGGATTCGAGGTTTTTGAAGATGACGCCGTTTATGGACTGGCGGGGACGGTTTGCGTCGTGCATGTCGGCGGGCCCGCTTGGGGCGGCTACGGTCGCGTTCTGCGTCAGCCATTTCAAGCCGTGGGGTTACGTGAAGGCGAAGGAGGTGGGTTCGGTGGGCTTTGCAGTCGATCCGGCCGTCGCTACGGGTGGCGCGGAAGGGGCGTTGGTGACGAGCGTGGACGCGGGATCGGCGACCGCGAAGGCGGGGCTTTCCGTTGGGGACACCATTACCGAAGTGGACGGTAAGGCGCTGACGGGAAGCGTGGGCTCGTTGGCCAAGGAACGCCTGTTCGGAAGGGCGGGCGACACACGGACGCTTGTGGTGGAGCGGGGTGGAAGCCAAGTGACTGAGAAATTGGTGCTCGGATCGATCCGGTCTGGCGGCGAGTAACTGCGCGCTCAGGACGTGTCAAGGACTTTGTATAAATCGCGGACTGGCGTTGACTATTCTGCTTATGTCCGCCGCCGGGATGGTGCTAGCAGTCGATTCTCCGAACAAGATCTGGCCCGGCGAGAATCTACGGGACGGTCAGTTATATTGTCGTCCTCCGCACGCGTGAAGTGGGCATCCGCATGTCTCTCGGTGCTGAAAAGAACGATATCCTCCGACTCATCCTGCGCGAAAGTACACGGCCCGGTGCTTGCTGGATTGCTTGCCGGAATGTTTCTCGCGGTTGGAGCCTCTTACCTGCTGCGCAGTGTGCCTTATGGGCACACGGTGGATGCCTGACCGGTCTCGAACGCAAAATTTTCTCGCCCTAGCCCTCAAGTCTTACGCTCCATCTGTCGAATCTCTCATAGGCGGAGAAAAGACGAAAATGGCTCGGGCAAGCGCGGTACGAGAGTTATTGGCCTTGGATGCGGACATGGAAATTCCGCCGTCCATCACGCCTCACAAACGTGAACAACTGATCCTCGAACACTTACCACAAGTGAAGTTGATCGCCCGGCGCGTCCATGAGCGGCTTCCCGGCTCCGTTAGTCTCGACGACCTGATCTCGAACGGCGTGCTGGGTTTGATCTCCGCAATCGATCACTATGATCCGAAGCACGACGTTAAGTTGAAGACGTACGCTGAATACAAAATCCGGGGCGCAATACTCGACAGCTTGCGGGGCCTGGACTGGGCGCCGCGGCAGCAGCGGAAACGCTCGAAAATGATTGAAAGTGCTATTGGAATGCTGGAACAGGGGCTTCAGCGGATGCCGAAAGAGGAGGAAATCGCGGAACATCTCGGGCTCTCCGTCACCGAGTACCACGAATGGCTTTCGGAAGCACATGGCTTAACACTCGGGAGTCTCGAAAGCGCTGGTACCGAGGAGGAAGGTTGTGATCGGCTCCGCTATCTGGCAGATTCCGACGAGCACTGGCCCTCGCAAATTCTGGAACGGGCAGAATTGGAGAAAACTCTCGCCCTGGCCATCGAACGCATGCCACAGATTGAAAGGACCGTCCTCAGCCTCTACTACTACGAAGAAATGACCCTGCGCGAGATCGCAAAAGTAGTGAAGCTGCACGAGTCGCGTATCTCACAGCTCAAGTCGCAAGCCATCCTCAGGCTTCGCTCGTACATGCAAAAGCGCTGGGCCTAAATGCCCCACCCCATCAAAAGCATGAGCGACATCGTTTCGCAAATCTATGGCGTGGCTGAAGGCTCCCTCCGCCATTCGAACCACCTTTGCTTTTTGCCCGCAGAACGTTAAACCGCAACTGATTGGGTGGGATACTGATTCCTATGACGGCGCTGCGGCGCGACATTCGCACCGGAATACACACACTCCTGAGAAGGCCAGGCGCCACGGTGGTTGCGATTCTCACGTTGGCGCTAGGCATAGGAGCGAACACAGCAATTTTCAGTCTCCTGAACGCGGTAGTATTCCGGTCTTTACCGGTCCCGCATCCCGAGCAGTTGGCGGCTTTGGCTACGACGATCGCCGACAACGTGAACGGCGACGAGCCATTCACTCTCCAGATGTTCGATGAGTTGAGCCGTCAGCACCAGTTATTTTCGCATCTGTTTGCGTGGAACGGTGGCGGGATCGACAATTTTGAAGCCGAAGGCAAGCATTACGCGGCGGGTCTGGCATCGGTTTCGGGCGGCTACTACAAGGCCATGCAAATTGCACCAGTTGTGGGCCGCTTCATTTCGCCGGGTGATGTGGCGCTCAACAGTGGCACGTCCGACCGCGTGGCTGTGATCAGTTACCGGGGTTGGCGCGGTTGGTATCACGGCGCTTCGAATATCCTCGGCAAAACGATTCGGGTCGAAAATCAGCCGTTTACGATAATCGGGGTGGAACCGGAGGGCTACTCAGGTTTGATTATCGACGGTACTTCCGACGTCACGGTTCCGCTGTTCGCGCCGGGGCTAAATCTGACGGAGGGCTCGCGCGATCCGAGACGGCTCTGGCTACGACTCTATGCACGGCTGAGACCGGGATTTACAATCAAGCAGACCCGGACGATGCTCGAAACAGTCTGGCCGCACGTCCTGGAAGCGACCAGGCCACCGGGCTATGAAGGCGCACGCCGGACACGGTTTTTCGCACGCCGGATCACGGTGGAATCGGCGGCGACCGGCGTTTCGTACCTTCGCAAGCGCTTCTCGTATTCACTGCGGGTGCTGCTGGCGCTGGTAGGAGCGGTCCTGTTAATCGCGTGTTTGAATCTGGCAAATCTTTCACTAGCCCGGGCAGCCGGGCGGCAGCACGAATCCGGCATCCGCTCCGCCTTGGGTGCAAGTACGTGGGATCTGGTGCGGCAACCGCTGGCCGAGAGCCTTCTATTGTCGTTCACGGGTGCGCTGCTTGGACTAGTCTTCGCGTATTGGACCAGCCAGGCGCTTCTGCACGTCGCCTGGACGGGGCTCGTCATCACGCCATTGAGCACATCGCCAGATCTCAAAGTGCTCGCGTTTACGGCAGCTGTGGCGGCGGCAACGGGACCCCTCTTTGCGCTCGCTCGAGCCTGGTACGCCGCACAAACCGACCCGATGGAGGCGCTGAAGAACCAAACACGATCGGTCCGTGGTGGAGCGACATGGCTTGGCAAATCTTTGCTGGTGACCCAGATCGCCCTATCTTTAATATTGGTGGTTGGCGCGCTTTTGTTCGAGCGGACCTTGACGCGCTTGCACACCGTGGACGTGGGGTACCGCCGAGATCACCTGCTAACGATCCTGCTGTTCCCGCAACCTGGAATCGGCAACTTACCAAACTCGGCTGCTTATTATCGCGAGCTTACTGAACAACTGCAGCGCCTGCCCGGCGTAGAGCGCGTCAGTTTTTCCGCGATGGGACCAGCGAACGAATTCGAGTATTTGGATGGTGTTTACCGCTCGCTTGTTCAGGCTCCTGTACAAGCCGTGGACGAAACCGTTGCACCGGATTTTTTCAAGGTGGCGGGCATGCGTCTGATTCGTGGACGCGAATTCAAGTGGCAAGATGACGCCCAAAACCCCAATCTCGCGATCATCAGCCAGAGTTTAGCCGAGCGTCTTTTTGGACACGAGGATGCCATGGGGCAGACGATTTACACCGGACCCCGCTCCTATGCGCGCCGGTTGAAGATTGTAGGAATAGTAAATAGTGCGAGCCTCTGGAAGGTGGAGAGCCTTCACCCGCTGGCGATTTACCAGCCGATGTCGGCGAAGTTCGTTGACATTGAACCGTTGGTGGATATTCGCACAACGGTAGATCCGCGGATCGTGAAGGCGGCGGCGGAGCGTGTTGTTCGCGGGCTGCGGCATCACTATCCGTTGCGAACGATGACTGTAGATGAGCGGCTGGACAGCTATCTCACAGTGCAACGGCTGACGGCCATGCTCGCGGCCTTTTTCGGCGTCGTCGGCCTGTTGATTGCCGCGATTGGGCTCTATGGGCTAATGTCGTTCCACGTCACCAGGCGAACAGCGGAGTTGGGCATCGTTTAGCATTGGGCGCTCAAAGACCTCAGGTGTTAGCGCTGGTTCTGCGCGAGGTTTTATTACTGGCCGGTTTGGGTTGTGCTCTGGGAATTTCCGCGAGCTTAGCGATGGGCGAGCTCATAACGAGTATTCTATTTGGAATTTCACCAGCCGACCCGCTGAGCCTCGGAGCGGCCGGCTTTACGCTATTGCCGGTCGCTCTATTGGCAGGCTTCCTGCCAGCACGGCGGGCGCCTGCAGTGGATTCTATGAAGGCGCTCCGTTCGGAGTGATTCCTGGCTCAACTAGTCCGGTAGCCCAAAGCTATACAGCACATTCGCCGACGACACCGCCACGTACTGCTTCCCTTCGACCGAGTAACTCACCGGAGAGGACGGGATCGTAGCCCCAGCCCCGAATCTCCACAGTGCTTTTCCGGTCTTGGCATCCAGCGCTATCAGGTTCCCCTCGGGGGTGGCCGTAAACACCAGCCCTCCCGCCGTTGAGAGTAATCCTGGCTGAAGGCCTCCCTCCGCCAGTTCGAACCGCCATTGCGTTTTGCCGGTTTCGGGATCAAGGGCCAGGATGCCCGTTGAGGGAGGCGCTTGCCCTTTTGGCTGTGGAAGCGACCAGTCATTGGGACCGCTTCCCTGGTACATCCTGCCGGGCTCATAAGGCGCGGGTCCACTGGTGTAGCGGCCCGGTCCATCGTAGTACAGAAGATACATCCAGCCGGTTTGCAGGCTATAAGAAGGCGACTGAAAATTGGTACCACCGCCGAGTGATGGATAAACCGTCGCGCCTTGCGGATTTGCACGCCAGTTCTCCGTGGTGATTGGCCGTCCATTCGCATCCCAGCCCTTCACCCACGTGGCACGGACGAAGGGTGAAGCGGAAAGCAATTTGCCACTAGTGCGGTCCAGCACGTAAAACACGCCATTGCGGTCGGCCTGAAGCAGTAATTTGCGTATCTGGCCGTGCCACATGCGGTCCACCAGCACCAGATCCTCAGCCGCATCCCAATCGTGCGTATCGTTCGGCGTGAACTGATAGTGCCACTTACGCTCGCCCGTATCGGGATCGATCGCCAAAACCGAACAACTGAATAGGTTGTCGCCCTTGCGAACATCACCGTTGATATCGGGCCCGGGGTTCCCTGTCGCCCAGTACAGCAAATTCAATTCCGGGTCGTAACTGCCCGTGAGCCAAGTTGGAGCGCCGCCGTGCTTCCAGCTATCGCCCTCCCAAGTGTTGTTGCCGAACTCACCTTTGCCCGGGACCGTATACAACCGCCAAAGCCGTTTCCCGCTGGCCGCGTCATAGGCGTCGATAAATCCACGCACGCCAAACTCTCCGCCGCTCACGCCGGTGATGACTTTGTCTTTCACCACGAGTGGGGGCGATGTAATGCTGTAGCCCAACTTCGCGTCCGCTACCTGCGTCTCCCAAAGCGGCGCGCCCGTACGCGCATCTAAGGCGACCAAAGTTGCATCCAACGTGCCGAAGAACAAGCGATTCCCAAGAATCGTTACGCCCCGATTTACCCGGTTGATCTCATACGGATTCGTCAACTTCTGTTTCCGGTCGTAGCGCCAAATCTCCTGTCCGGTCTTCGCGTCGAGAGCCAACACCTCAGCCGTGTTACCTACCGGGCCAGTCGTGTACATGATGCCGTCCACCACCAGCGGAATCGATTCGACGATTCCATCGCCTGGCATTTGTAAAGCCCACTTCGACTGCAGGTTCTTTACGTTTGCCGTGTTGATCTGATCGAGCGCGGAAAAGCGCCTACCGCCAAGGTCCCCCCAGTACATTAGAGAGTTCCACGGCTCCTTTTCCGAATGAACTATGCGGTCCCAAGTCAATCCGCCATTCAACGGCAGCTTTGATGGAGCCGAGCCGTCCAGCGTCTTCAGATAGGCCACCACATTGTGAAGTTCGGCATCTGTCAGGCACTTGGCGTAGTCGCCCGGCATCAGAGATTTTGCTTCAATTTCGAAGCTCGCGAGTTGCGTTTTCTCGAAGGAATGAAATCGGCCGGCGGTGTCGATCATCTGCACCGAAAACGAGTCGAGCCCCTTCAGAACACCGCGATACTCCTTGCCGTTTGGGGCTTTGGCGATCACCATCGCCGGGCTTGGAATGCCCCACCCGCGTCCTATTCGCGCACCACTCTGGTTAGGGCTAACGATCTCCGTTCGTAACTGCGCCGTCGTGTTTCTTCCCGCAGCGGAAAGATCTGGCCCGACCGGTGTGCCCACGCCGCTAACGACGTGGCAGCTGGCACAATTACCTTTTCCCTCAAAGGTGATCTTCCCCGCCTTCGCGTCGCCCGTTATCCCGTCGGTGGGAGGCTCGGCGCCCGCCGGATTGGACAAGCTGCGGAGGTAAGAAATGATCTGCCACGTCTGGTCGGTCGTGAAAAACGAGAACGCCGGCATTTGCGTGCCGCGCACGCCGCTACGGATCGTGAGGAAGATCTCGCCATCCGCGTTGCCATGTTTCAGGTTGCCGCTGACTAGTGAAGGCCCGCGGTCGCCGTGGGCATCCGCTCCGTGGCAGGCGACGCAAGCCTGGCTGTAGAGCTTACGACCCGCCGCGATCGCCTGGGCTCTTCCGCTGAATGGGTTCTTTTGTGCGTCTGCCCTGTCACTCTGGGCGGAGCATGTCAGCGCAATCGAAAGCAGTGCGATAACAAATTTCACGTAGTTCCGACCTGCACAAATGAGCGTACACGCTTCCTGACGGTCGCGGCTCGGAAGCCCCTTCTGAGCCGCGCGCGTTAGCAAGCGGCATTCGGAAATCGCTAACACCAATTTCTGCAAGTTGTTAGTAGCTGATCTACTTTCCGACATCGAAGATGAGTGGAAGGAATTCCGCAAGGCTCTCGCGCCATACGGGCCAGGTATGTGCGCCATGGTAGGTCCTGAATGTTTCGCGTATACCGCCCTTGTCAAGCGATTCGGCCCACGCCTTTACTCGTGGGTATTGAACAGTGGTGTCCCCGTCGCCGCAGGATATCCAGATAAGAGCCGGTTGAGCGCCCTTCATCTCGGAATCGACGTGGAACAGACCCGGACTGAAAATCCCAAGCGCGCTGAAGTCGCCGGGATGGTGGAAGCCGGTGTAAATCGTGTGCGAGCCACCCATGGAAAGCCCCGCCAGTGCGCGCTTGCGAGAACCAGGCGCAACCCGGTATTTCTTCTCCATCCCCGGCATCACTTCAGTCGTCATATAGCGGTCGAACAACTCATCGTTACTTACGCTGCCAGGCTTCGCGCCAAACGGAACCGCGTGCCCAGCCGGCATGACCACGATCATGGGCTTCGCTTTGCCTTCGGCAATCAGGTTATCGAGAATCAGATTGGCATGACCCGCCTCGACCCAGGACTCCGGGATATCACCGCTTCCGTGGATCAGGTACAGGATTGGATAGCGTGTTTTCGATCTTTCGTAGCCAGGCGGGAGATATAAAACGACGCGCTCAGTCCGGTTCAAGACGTCTGATTTGCGCCATTCCGTTACGATGGTTCCATGAGGGACATCGCGCAGTTCCCAGAGTGCGGGTGAAGCAGCCGGGACCTCGACCAAACTGGCGGACGTGCGCTGACGCCGTTTGATGACCGGATTGAAGGGATCGGCTATGGCAACTCCGTCGAGGTTGAACCAATAGAGGTGCCCGGTGGCTTCGAGGGGCGGGGTCGTCACGCTCCAAACGCCATCCGGACCCTTTGTCATCGGCTCTGGCTTACCCACCGGCATCCAATCGCCGTAGAGTGTAACCTCGCTCGCTTTCGGAGCGCGGATTCCGAATGTAACCGTGCGGTCGGTGTGTACCTGCGGCGAGACGAGTGCGTCCGGCGGTGGGGTTTGGGCGAGAAGGGCGGCACTCATTAACAGCACGAGAGACACCGCGATCGCGAAAAAAGGGCAAGCAGTTTTCATTCGAGTAGTAGCTGATGCGGGATGAAGAACTCAAAAAAGGTGTGAATTCGGCTGCGAACTAGCGCAGCACCAAGGCTGAGCAAGGGTAATCGCGCCCTCGTCTATTATCGGCCAGAACATCCCGCGATTCAATGTGTTAAGGCCTGAATATTAGGGTACAGTACCCGATAGTACCTGAGACTGTACCCCTATCGACCCGCTCTCCTCGTGATAGTGTCCTTACTAACAGGTCTCATAATCGGCTAGCCCAAACGATTTATTGGTTAAGCGTTATGGGACCTTATTTGAGGTTAGGAGAACTTCCAATGTCTGTAACAAACGTTCCAAGGAGCGGACTGCCCCGCTGGGCATTTTCCCCGCTACTGTCACTCATCTTGATATTGTGCATGGCCGGTATCGGCCTGGCACAGAACAGCAACTCCGGCGATATCCGCGGAACAGTTACGGACGCGTCAGGCGCCGCTGTCCCAGATGCCAAGGTCACACTGCTAAACACGGATACGGGCGTGGTGAAAGAACTCGTCACAAATTCTTCCGGTCTTTACGATGCGGTCTCGATTCTGCCGGGACACTACACGATCACGTTCTCCAAAGAAGGTTTCGATAAACAAGTGCGTAGCGGAATCAAGGTGGATGTAGGAGAGATTAGCGTGGATTCCCAGCTAGGCGTTGGCAGCACGCAGCAGCAAATCGAGGTCACGGCCGAGACTCCTCTGTTGAAGACGGAGAACGCCGAACAGTCCACAACTTTAGAGTCGGCGACCATGGAACAACTGCCGAATGTCGGACAGAGTTGGGAGAACTTCCTGAAATTGCTGCCCGGCTCTTCGGGCACTCCGATGTCTAACGCGGGAGCTTCAAATCCCGGTGTCGGTCTGTCGATCAATGGAACGCTGCCTTACTACACGAACTTCCTGGTAGACGGAGCCTCCATCCGGCTCCCGCATAGCGCAAATATCGACGACTCCGCTCAGATTTCGGAAACAGAGTCCGAAGTCCAGGTGAATACGTCTACCTTCTCCGCTGAATACGGCGGCGGCGGAGCGATATTCAATGTAATCACCAAGTCCGGCGCCAACCAATGGCACGGCGCGGCTTACGAATACTTTGAGAACAACGATCTAAATGCGCGCAGCTTCTTCGACGGAGCAAGCGCGGCGAGAGTACGGTACAACAACTTCGGCGGCGCCGTTTCCGGGCCGATCTTAAAGAACAAGTTCTTCTTCTACTTCGATCAGGACAAAATTGTAAATCCGAATTCAAGTACCCAGACGGTTACGGTGCCGACGGATGCGATGAAGCAGGGAAGCTTCGACCCGGCGGTCTTTGGAGTTATCCATAATCCCACCACGGGAGCCGCATACCAGAATAACCAGATCCCGTCTTCGCAATTCGATCCGGTCGCGGTCGCCATCCAGCAGTACTATCCGACCGCGAACCTTCCCGGAATCACCAACAATTACAGGTATCTACAGGTGGGCAACAATCCTTCCTTCAGAGAGTTCGGGCGTTTAGACTACAACATCACGTCCAACAACCGTCTGACCTTCTCAATCGCCGAGCACAGTAGCCACAGCGTCAACGGCGGCACAAGCTGCCCGGTCAATTGCCAGCACAGCAACGCGGGCGCGTATGATGCGCAGGTCACCGACGTCCAGACGTTCAGCCCAACGGTGGTAAACGAATTCCGGTTTGGGTTTGCCCGGCAAGGGAACTGGTTCTCGCCCGGTAGCCTGGGTCTGGGATATCCGGCAAAGATCGGCCTTCAGTATGCGAAAGCGGACGTTTTCCCAAACATCAACTTGACGGGCACGGCTGGCAACAATGTTCTCAGCCCGCAAACTTCCGCGATCTACATTGAAAACTCCTTCAGCCCGTCGGACGTAGTCACTATGATTCGGGGCAAGCAGATCCTGCATTTCGGTGGTGAACTTCTGAGCTATCAGGACAACTCGACGCCGTGGGGCAACCTGACCTCGGCGAGCTTTACGTTCAACGGCCAGTTCACTCAAAGCAATGTCGGCTACGCTGATTTCCTGTTGGGACAGGCGCAAGCATGGAGCGCGTTGAACCAGGGGGAAGCCGGTATGCGGTCCAAGAATCCCTCACTCTTCTTCCAGGACGATATAAAGCTCCGCCCCAACCTTACTCTCAACGCCGGTCTGCGCTGGGAAGTTCATGGTGGGTTTAGCGAAGTTCACAACCGCGCGGGCAGCTTCGATCCTACAGTCACGAATCCAGCAACGAACACCCTCGGGGCGATTTGGTTTGCGGGCAATGACGGACGAAGCCAGGTTATGGCGACGGACTACAAGGTTTTCCTGCCGCGCATTGGCATTGCCTGGGCGCCGAAAGATGTCTGGTCCATTCGGGTTGGCTTTGGTACGTATGCCAGCTTGTGGAGCATGGACGTTGACGGATCGCCGATTGGCTTCGGCACTGCCAATGGCGGAAGTATCTCGGCTAACCCGGGTCAACCTCCGGTAACCACCCTCTCCGGGACAGGCGCAGGCTTGCCGTACGTCCTGGCCTCCAGGAATCCGGCCGCTTATAACGGGCAAGGCGGGGGCAACATACCTTACATGCCTTATCACACGCCCGTCGGACGCATTTACCAATGGTCGGCGAGTGTACAGCGGCAGCTAGGCAGCGGTCTGGTTGCCGAGGCAGCGTACGTGGGCAGCCACGGCAACGGCCTGGAGTTCCAGTCAGACATCAACCAAGTTCCGGCTAACAAGCTGGGCCAAGGGCAATCGGCGCGCCCCTATCCTCAGTACCTTGGCATCGGCCCAAGCGTTCCTGGCGGCTTAACGGGTTCTTTCAACAACATTTCGAATTACGACTCGCTGCAGCTGTCCATGAAGAAGCGGCTTAGCCATGGTCTCAGCGCCGAAGTCAATTACACCTGGGCCAAGATGCTGGACGATCAGGACACATCTGGTTGGGGCAGCCACTACGGCAACGCGCCTTACCAGGATGCGTTCACTCCTTCGAACAACTATGGGCTCTCGAATTTCTCGATCCCGCAAGCGTTCAAAGGATTCGTCGTCTATCAGATACCTCTCGGAAAGGGACACTCATTCCTGAGCCATGGGATTGGGGATGCGATCCTCGGCGGCTGGCAGGCATCGTCTCTGTTCGAAGCTCAGTCGGGAGCGCCGTTTACCGTGTATATGGCCTCAAGCACGAATTCCGGCGCGTTGGACGGTTTTTGGTATCCGAACCTTGTCGGCGATCCTCACGTCTCTAATCCAACCATCAATCAATGGTTCAATCAGCTTGCCTACGCAACGCCACAGACCAATCACTTCGGCAATGATGGAAGGAACACTCTTCGCGGTCCGGACCTGACGGACATTGATTTCTCGTTAGCGAAGACGTTCCGGATTCCAAAATTCGAACGTGGAGGATTGCAGATTCGGATGGACGCGACGAACATCATCAACCATGCGAGCTTTGGACAACCGAACGCCGCTTTGACTTCGGCCGCGCTCGCATCGGGTGTTCCTAACCCAAGCGTGGGTCAAGTTACGAGCACCACCGTTCCAGGCCGCTTCTTCCAACTGGGCGCTCGATTCTCGTTCTAACGCTAAGTAACCGTCGGGCTGCTCCTCTGTGGAGCGGCCCGACGTGTTTTATAACATGAAAATTCTCAGTCCATGCATCCTGCTACTCGCCCTCTCTCCGCTAATTCAAGGACAAATTTCCGAATCTTATAAAGGCAAGCCGTTCCAGGATGCCACGCACACCGGCGGTCCACAGATAATTCCCGGCCGTCTGCAAGCCGCGCTTTACGACTTAGGCGGTGAAGGAGTCGCGTATCACGATACGGACGCAATTAACCACGGCAGCGGCGAACTGAATCACACGAAGGGACACTGCGAGGAGGGCGTCCCCATTACCATCTGCCACTTCCGCGAAAACGAAGGCGTAGACATATCGTACGTCAAGAAAGGCGCCGACCTGAATCATCCGAATCCTTTTGTTCCGGAGTGGCAGCAGCTCTACATCGGATGGGAAGAAAACGGCGAATGGGTGAATTACACAGTAGACGTGAAGACGGCAGGCACTTATAAGATGGCCGTGCTTTATACCCATGTTCCGCAGACCATTCAGTTCTCACTCAATGACAAGCCCGCTGCGGACTGCACCCTTCCGCTCGAAACCGGCTATCTATACCCGGAGCTCCACCTTCCCGCCTGGACGATCTTCCACAAGTGGAACAAAGCGGATTGCGGCGAAATCACCTTCCCCCAGACCGGGCTCCAGTTGCTGACTCTGCACTACAAGCAAGGCAATAATCTCGCCTATTTCGATTTCGTGCCAGTCGTCAAATAAACCTTCGACTGTCGCGCGGCTAACGCTATTCTGAAGAGCATGACCCCCAAGCCTCTTATTTGTGCCTTCGTGTGCTTGGTGCTTTTGGGGCGTCCCGCATTCTCTCAGTCCGCCGCTGCACACTCGCGCCAAGCGCAGGAATATCTCAGAGCTAACAGGCCAGATCTGGCGATCGGCGAGCTAAAGGCGGTTCTGGCGTTGGAGCCTGACAACATCGTTGCGCTGGGCGATCTTGGAACTCTGCTGTACTTCCGGGGCGACTTCGAAGAAGCCGCAAAAAACCTTCGAGCGGTAGTGAAAATCCAGCCCTCGCTTTGGAAAACGGTCACGCTGCTGGGCATGTGTGAAA
>JALYVD010000303.1 GCA_030853405.1 Acidobacteriota bacterium
GCTGCCGCCGATGCAGCCGGGCATGGCAGCCGCGGCACAGCGTAATCTGCCAGGCCGGTTTCTCCGTGCCCGGCCGGCGGTGATGCACGACCAGTCGCTGGCCCGTGAGACAGAGTTGGCAACAGCCACCTGCTGCGGCTGCATGCCATGGCACACACGGTGATTAATGGTGCGTCGCTGGCCAGCGTGCTCGGCGAGGAAAGCATGAGTGAAGTAGCCTTTGCTATAGCTGAGGAGTTTCGCGATTGGCAACACTCCTTGCAATCATCCATAGCTGAGTTGGACCAAATCGCAGAACTTGCACCAGAATAGTTTCGGTCAAAACGACGATTTCACTTACTACAAAATCCAAGCTTGTAAACAGCTCGCGGCTTCCGATTCTGCGAATTATTCGAGAAACACCCCATACTCGACGGGTGAGTCTACCTGGAATCAATATCTTACAGGGAAATGAATAAAAATAAAGCGGTGCTAACTCTTTCTTTATCAACATATTACGTAGGATGTGTTAATCGCGCACACGTATCTCGGCATAGAGCCTATAGGGTGTCACGCATATGCCCTTTGCAAAGTTGCGGGTTAGTACTCAAGTTACTCCCTAAGTCCAATCCAACCTGATACTTTTTTCGTAGGCTAATAGACGGCTGAGTTTCTGATTGGAGCCAAGGTCTGACTTACGCGTTCTTCTTCCCCGTTCGATCAGTCTCGCGCCAGGTCGCCCAGAGAATCTTTAAGGAGAGATACATGCTAAAACGTTCGCCCTTTGTCGCTCTTGCGATGGGTTTGCTGCTGACGCCTCCGCCCGGAGCGTTTGCATCAAGTCACCGCGAAGCTCCGATCACCGCTTTAGATCATGCTGCTGACATTACCGACTTTTACGCGTTTGTAAGCTATGACCATCCAGATCGTGTCACATTCGTCATGAATGTCGATCCGTTTTTAGAACCCAGTAACGGGCCAACTTATTTCCCGTTCGATCCGAGCATTCTATATGAAATCAAGATCGATAACGACTACGATGCAGATGCGGATGTCACATTTCAGTTTCGATTTCACACGGAGATCCGTGCTCCGAAGCTTTTCACCGCCTATGCGGGAGCGGGCACTGGCCTGAATGCTCCGGGAAACTCACCGCCGCCGGTGGCCCCTGGAACGCCCGTTGTTCCACCCGCGGTCACGTCGCTCGATGGACCCGGGTCGGCGGGAATCAATTTACGCCAGACCTATACGGTGCGTATGGTCCGCGGCGGTGAAAGCACGGAATTCGCAGCGGAGAACGACTCTAAGCTCTTCGCCGTTCCGACCAACGTTGGTCCACGCACAATGCCGAACTACGAAGAATTAGCGGAGCAAGGCATCTTCTCCTTGCGAAGCGACGAGTGGGGCAATCAAATCCGCGTATTCGCCGGGACCGTGGCCGATCCTTTTTTCATCGATTTGGGAGCGGCCTTCGATACTTTCAACTTCCGGAATACGGGCTCGGGCACACCCGGAGTTCTGACACCCGCTCAAGACAAAGACAACCATTTGAATCTCGCCCCGAACGCAGTCTCCGGATTCAACGTGAATACGATCGTACTAGAGGTGCCGATCTGCATGCTGACACGCGACGGAAAAATGCACTCAGCCACGGATCGCAACGCAACCATCGGAACGTGGGCGACAACGTCACGCCATCAATACACAATTCGCCGTTCACCACTTCCGGTGGACAATGAGGGAAGCTTCTACCAGGTACAAAGACTTGCCAACCCGCTGGTGAATGAGCTACTTATCGGCCTGGGCTACAAAGACCGCTGGAGTATGGAACAGCCGAAGAATGATGCG
This sequence comes from Acidobacteriota bacterium, assembly GCA_030853405.1. Classification (GTDB taxonomy): domain Bacteria; phylum Acidobacteriota; class Terriglobia; order Bryobacterales; family Bryobacteraceae; genus Bog-105. Next base: position 1,828 of record JALYVD010000303.1, read on the forward strand.
CAGTTCGCCACTTTCGATTTGGATCCAACGCTGGCCCGCATTTTCAATGCCGCGTATGGCATTAACGTGCCGCCGCCTCCCCGCACAGACTTGCTTCCGCTTGTGACTTACGCTCCACCCATTGCCGCCCCTGGCACACCTGCCGGCCCAATAGCTGACCTGCTCCGGCTCAATACGGGCGTTCCTCCCACGCCTTATGCGAAACGAAGCCGTTTGGGCTTGCTCGCCGGCGATGCCGCGGGATTTCCAAATGGCCGGCGTCTAACTGATGACGTAGTGGACATTGCTGCTCGCGTGGTCGGTGGTGGCGTGCTCAATTCGAAGTACAACGTTTTCCCCAACAATTCCATTGGCGATGGCGTAGCCGCCACCGATGTCCCTGTGCAGGAAAAATTCCCTTATGTGCACTACGCTTACAGCGGACGTGACAGCCGGCACATTGATCCAAGTGAAATTGGCTGCGGCGATCAACCCGCCACACTAAGCGGTGCCGCTCCCCCGGCAGACCAGGGTGGCAATCAAACCTGTCCTGTGCAATAGTCTGTTCGGGTGAATAGGAGGGCTCCCAAGGCAAGAGGTTCGCGCTCGTCGGGAGCCTTCCCGAATTCAAATGTCGCCGTGGCATCTATGAAATTCTCTTATGTTTTCCGAGTCGTTGCGGCCGCTATGTGCCTGGGCATTTCTTTTAGCGTCCTCCCAGCGGCTCAAGATCTGACCCCGGCACAACAGCGTGCTGCCGCGGCGCAGCGGCAAGTACAATCCGATTCGAAGAAGCCCCAGGCTTATAACGATCTGGCGATTGCCTTGGTCGAGAGAGCGCGTGAAACGGCAAACTCCAATTATCTCGGGCAAGCTCAGCAGGCCGTTACCAGCGGACTTAGTCTTGCGGCAAACGATTTTCAGTTACAGAAGACCCAAATAGCGATTTTGTTGGGCAACCGCGAATTTGCCAGCGCCCGTGAAAGGGCGGCGCGCTTAAATCGGCAGGTGCCGGACGACGTTACGATTTACGGTTATCTGGCCGAGGCGGATATCGCACTCGGCAATTATGAAGCAGCTGAAAAATCGGCGCAGTGGATGCTGAACCTGCTGCCTAATAATGTTCCCGGCCTGCTGATCGGCGCCCAGTTGCGAGACGTGTATGGCGACCCGGACGGAGCGCTCGAAATGTTAGATCGCGCCTACACCGAGACTTCGCCAGCGGAAGCCGAGGAACTGGCATGGATAGCCAATCAAATCGCGTCGGTCGAGATCGATCGCGGCGAACTCGATGCGGCGCATCGAGTATTGCTGCGCGCGGAAAAAATCTTCCCCCTCTATCCGTATACTCTTCAGAACCTATCGCGGGTGAAATTAGGCGAAAGAAAATGGCCGGAGGCGCTCGCGTTGCTCAGGCAAGAGGAGCAGATCGCGCCCAGTGCGCACGTGAATTATCGGCTCGCCCGGGCACAAGAACTTGCCGGAAAACGGAATGAAGCGGCCGCGACATACGCCAGTTTCGAGGCGATGGCGAAAGCGCGAATGAACGATCCAGACAACGCGAACCGCGAACTCATTCTCTATTATTCGGCGCAAGCCTCCAAACATGCGCTTCAGGCTCTCGCTCTAGCGGAGCATGAGATTAGGTTGCGGCAAGACGTTTGGACGCTGGAGGTGTACGCAGAAGCGCTTTATGCGAATGGGCAGTATGCGGAAGCCGAGATCCAGTTGCAAAAGGCCCTCGGGATCGGAGTGCGCACAGCGGAATTCTTTAATCTTGCCGGGCAGATCGCACAGAAGCTGGGCAAACAGCAGGAGGCCGAGAAGTACTTTCGGTCATCTCTGCAAATGAGTCCTTCATCGGAGCCTCCATCCGGCGCTCGCACTCATCTCGGCAGCTCTTCAGACGTTTTACGGCAAGAGCCGACGAGGGCGCCAGTGGCTTCGCCTCTCTACAAAGAGTCACCCGCCGGGCCTACGCCAAACCTAGTTGGAGCGCCACGCGTCGGTGAAGGCTTCCTTCCTGTGCCGTTGGCAGTTCTGACTCCCCGTGCTACCGAGACCGAGCGAACGATTCAAAATTTGCAAGCTCGAGTCAAGCGAAATCCAAAGCAAGCGATTGGATACTCGGCTTTAGGAGCGGCGTTCTTTCAACGCGCTCGAGAAACCGGGGACGTTCAGGATTATCAATTGGCTGAGGAATCGCTGAATAGGTCTCTTGATTTAGTCCCAAACGATTTTTCTGCGGCGGTTCCCCTGGCGACAATGGCCGAAGTCTGCATGGGAGAGCACAGGTTCGCGGACGCGTTAACTTACGCGCAAAAATCTTTGGCACTTGGTTCCGGTGATCTTTCCCCATTCGCGATTATCGGAGATGCCTACGCGGATATGGGCGAATATGAGAAGGCCGACGCGGCTTATTCGCGATTGCAATCGACCGGCGAACCGGCATCAGAGCCGCGAACGGCATACGTTCGGGAGAGCCGGCTCGCTTATCTGAAGTTCATCGCAGGCGATACAGATGGCGCGATCGGACTGATGCAAAGTGCAGTGATAGCCGGAAACGAAGCGCGCCTGCCAAGCGAAAATTTAGCGTGGCTCTACTACGAATTAGGCGAGTTCTATTTCCAGACGGGCGCCGCTCAGTCCGCCAACGATTCCTATCTCGCCGCACTCAGAATTCGACCCGGCGATTATCGTGCTCTTGCCGGGCTAGGAAAGGTCCGGGCAACCCAGGGCAGATACCAGGAAGCGATCGTGCTTTATCAAAGGGCGATCGCCGTGGTGCCTATGCCGATCTACGTCGCGGAGTTGGGAGACCTATTCAACAAGGCAGGAAATGCCACAGAAGCTGCAAAGCAGTATCAACTCGTCGAATTTATAGGAACGCTGGGGCATATCAACCAGGTGCTGCACAATCGTGATCTGGCGCTGTTCTATGCGGATCACGATACGAAGTTGCACGAGGCGCTCGGGTTAGCCCGCAAGGAGTTTGAGGTACGACACGATGTGTATACGTGGGACACTCTCGCCTGGACACTCTACAAAAATCGGATGTATCAAGATGCCAATGAGGTGATGGAACACGCGCTGCGCCTTGGGACACAAGATTCGCTGTTGCTTTACCACGCGGGTATGATCGCGGCCAAGATAGGGCAGAGCGCGCTTGCCCAGCAATATTTGAATCGGGCGATTACGGTGAATCCATACTTCCACGTTATCTACGCCGACAGCGCCAAACAGGAACTAGCTCTTCTTCGTAAGCAGGCGACGCTGACCGCCACCGGAGAGTTGAAGCATGCCCACTAATTGGCTGCTTGCCAGCTTGCTGGTTGCGCTTGTGACTCCCACCGCCTTTGCTCATCCCATGGGCAACTTCAGCGTGAATCGTTATTCGAAGATCAGCTTCGAGAGTGATGGAATAAGAATCCAGTACATTCTCGATCTAGCCGAGATCCCAGCGTATCAGGAATTGCAGCAGAACAACCTGAACGCTAAGACGGACGACCCGCGCGTTGCGTCCTTCCTTTCGTCTCGCGGCGAGTCGTTAGGGCGTGGTCTCAGCGTTGCCATCGACACCAAGCTGCTTTCGCTGAATCTTATTTCCAAAGACGTGATTTTCCCGGCGGGCGCCGGCGGCCTCCCGACTATGAAGATGGGGTTTGTTTATCGTGCCGTCTACCCGGCTGGAGCTGATCATGCAACTTCGAGTCTCCGGTATGTCGACCGTAACTTTATCGGACATGCGGGTTGGAAAGAGGTCGTCGTCAGCGCGCCTTCAGGGCTCCTGATAAGCAGCACGGTGCCGGAAACGGATCGCAGTTCGGAGCTGAGCAACTATCCAACTGACATGCTGAACAGTCCTCCGCAAGAGTTGGAAGCATCGGTCGAGTTCAAATACCGAACCACGCCAGAGCCGTTGCGGACACCTGGAACTTCTTCTTCGATGCGAGCCGCACGCGTCGTGGTCGCTCCGAATCATCCTGCTGGACATATTCCAAGACTGCCGGTGCAAAAACGGCCGGCAAGTATGCAAGCGGGCCGTGCGTTGTCCGGAGAAGTACGAACAGCGCAGGCGCCCCTTCCCGCACCAGTGGAACCGATACGCCTGAAGAGCAACCGCCAAGCGACGCCGCGCAACGCCTTCACGGAGTTGATAACAACCGGGCAGTTAAGCATCTGGTTCCTGGTCATCGCAGCGCTGACTGCACTCGGGCTCGGAGCGCTGCACGCACTTGAACCCGGGCATGGCAAAACCATCGTAGCGGCATATCTGGTTGGCTCACGTGGTACTGCTCGCCACGCGTTACTGCTTGGCATCATTGTCACGGCATCCCACACCGCAGGTGTCTTCGCGCTTGGCGCGGCCACTTTGTATGCGTCGCGGTACATCGTGCCCGAGCAGCTCTACCCATGGCTCGGCGTTCTGTCCGGACTCACGATCGCGGGCATGGGCGGCTATATGTTCCTGCGGCGCTGGAGTGGCGATGAAATTGACCACACTCACACGGGCGTTGCGCTTCATGGCCACTGGTTTTCTTCGAAGACAAAACGCCCCGACGAGGACCCGGTGAGCGAATCACGTTCGCGAGCTAACGGGAAAACTGTTTCCCTGGGGCAGCTCTTCACCCTTGGAATTACTGGCGGTATGATTCCATGCCCCGCCGCGCTTGTCGTTTTGCTAAGCGCCATAGCGCTTCATCGAATCGGATTGGGCTTATTCTTAATCGTCGCTTTCAGCTTTGGACTTGCCGCGGTGTTGATAGGTTCTGGCATGATGATGGTGTATGCGCGCCGGTTCATGACGCGTCTGCAAATCGATGGTCCTTTGGCGAAGCGTTGGCTGCCGGTTGCCTCCGCGGCCTTCATGACCATCCTTGGCGCTGCCATCGCCATTCCCGCATTTGCAGCGACAGGACTCAACCCTCGCGTGCTTTCCGGACAGAAACTTGGACCGATCCTGTTTGTGGCAGGTTTGGGGTTGATTTTGGGGGTGCGGCATTCGACTGACCCAGATCACGTTGTTGCGGTATCGACCATTGTGAGCAAGCAGCGCAGCATTCGCTACGCGGCGCTGATTGGTACCCTGTGGGGATTCGGCCATACTCTGACAATCTTTATCGTCGGATCGATGATTATTCTCTTTGGCGTGGTGATCCCGCCGCGAGTGGGCTTGGCCATGGAGTTCAGCGTGGCTCTGATGCTGATCCTTCTCGGCGTACTCAACTTAACTGGGTTGATGCGGAAGATTACAAAGCTTTTCAGTGTTCGAAGTCGGGTCGAGAACGCATCGTCGGGGCAACGCGTTCCAAGCTCATCAGCACCCACCCTGGGGATCCCGGCCCGGTTTGGCATACACCAGTGTGTACGGCCACTAGTGATTGGTGTCGTCCATGGTCTAGCTGGATCTGCCGCTGTCGCACTGCTGGTGTTGTCGACGATTCACAATCCGCTGTGGGCGACGATGTATCTGCTCATCTTCGGCGTCGGAACGATGGCGGGCATGATGTGCATGACCGCGGCGATGGCGGTTCCACTTGCGTATGCCGGCAACCGCTTCACGCAGGTAAGTCAATATCTTGGGGTTGCTTCGGGGCTGGTGAGCGTTTGTTTTGGGGGCTTCTTGGTTTATCAACTCGGATTTCTCGGAGGTCTCTTTACCGGCCATCCGAATTGGACGCCGCAGTAGCATCTCGCATCAGATCTTATCTGATCAGATATAGCTTTAAACATTTCTAGTGCGGTGCGTCACTTAGATGCGACCTTATCAATAGAGCGGCGAGCGGGAGTTACTTTTCAAGGATGTCGGATGTTTGGCGGCCAGATGAATGGTTTGGAATGCTTGTTAGATTCTTCGATGTAGGCGTGAATGGCAGCGGTCAGTTCTGGAATGCTGTCATTCACGCTGAATGCGTCGTTAAGTGATGTCGCGGAAAAAAGGAGGCCGTGCCAAAGCAGGGCTGGGATATCTTGGATTCATGAGCGATCCCATGGCCTCACTGTTGCTGTAGGCCAGCCTGTCGGCTGATAAGCTTAACCGGCATGAATCAGACCACTCTCTCCATTGAGATCTATCCATTCCGCATCGTCTTATGCGAAACCGGTCCGCACATCTGGCGCCGCATCCTGGTCGCGAATGGTGAGCTGCACGAAATGTTTCGTGAGTGGTTTCCTGGTATGAATTCCGAGCAATTACCTATGCAGTCTGCGGCTTAATCCCCGCTTTGCCCCGGTCTCCATCCAGCACGCCGACGTTGTTACGTAAGCGGAAGGCAAAACGAAGGGGTGCGTCATCGCGAGTACCCGTGGTGCACACCTTCCATTGCAGACGCGAACCAAGGTCCTCAACAACGAGCTGGACGATACGTTTAGAAACTGTATCCCACAGTTTCGCGCGGAGGCTGCGTGACCCCCGACTTTGTGCCGGACTCTGGAGTGCGACCGAAGGTCGGGGGTGGATACGGGGCTAGGCTGTGGAGATGTCCGTTACACATTCCCGCAAGCGCCTGATTCTGCGCTCCGTTCTGCGGCAGGTAAGCCCCATGGTGATCCGGCTGGT
>JALYVD010000346.1 GCA_030853405.1 Acidobacteriota bacterium
CTCCATGATTGCCATGGAAGCCGCCTACAGTTGGGACAGGATCCAGCTGTCCGGTTCTGCTGCTGACCCAATAGATCGACCATTGGCGTTTGGCAGGGTCGAACGTGCGAAGCGTGAGGCCAGCCACCCCCTTGGTAGGCATCCACATCTCATCGATAGTGGCCGCACCCCCGAGATAGAGGGTCAAACACTGCGTGGCGGGAAACTCCTCCCATGCGACGCTGGCGGCGCCACGTGCTTTCAGCCGCCGTTGATTCGTCGTCCAAGCACCGGCGAAGTAATCGAAATCATGCGTGTTCCCGGTACGCGTGAGCGTAAAGCCGGGTGGCAGTTGTGCCTTCGAACTCTGCGCCAATGCGCTCCCAGAACCATACCGACTCCAGTGGCGGCAAGTGGCGCCACCGGTAGCAAGAAACCGAAGAGTTTCGCGATATTCGAAGAGCTTGAGTCATATTTGTATCTCCTTCAAGTTTTCGCAGCGATCCCAGAATCATTTTCAGTTGCGTATTTCCCTTCAAAGCAGGCACGTCTACAAGATCGTCTTCCAATAGCGAAGTAGTGTTCCATCTTGCTTGAATGGTTCTCGAGTCAAGGTATCTCTGCCCTCGTTCATGCCGTTCGCAACTTCAGGCATCTGTTCTGCGGCAAAAGATGTAGGCCAGGAGGCCTCCCTCATTCGTAAGTTTTCTCTTGAATGCTCCTCGCCCTATGTTGCTTTAGTTCTCACTTAAATGTAAACCGGGGATCTCATTCTGGCGGATTGAGAAGTTGCGTTTGACACTCCGCTTGGCCCTTCCGCACATCTGGTGCGTGTCATGGGGCGCGAGTCCGAAGCACTCCGTGACTGGGTTTGTAGGGCAGCACTCTGGCAGGCAGCAGACGAAGCCGGCTCACCCGTATATCTGGCGCTTGGTCATCTTGAGTCGGTTGATCTGGCCCTCAACCTCGCCATTGCTCCAAATATGCGGAAGAGCCCACGACCGAGCATCACAATCGGCAGTAGCAGTACGTGAGCGCCTCGCCGGGAGCAGCGTTTCACTTCCACTTCCGCCGCTTGATAGTCGCCGCCCGTCGATAGATTCACCGGAATCTGCGCGCGGCAAAAGACTCCATTGGAAAACTCCGTCTTCCCGTCCAGATCCCGGCAGATCGGATACGACATCAGGTTCCAGCTTCCGAACCCGTTCGCAACCTGATCGCCCTTCCAGTCAATCAGCACGAGGCGCTCCAGGCCAAGGCAACCGCTCAGGATACGGCCCGCCCACATGCGCTTGTTTGAAATGGTCGTCGTTTTCGTTTGCATGAAGGGTGCCTCCATAGCTCTTGAAATGGCTTGCGAACTCATCGATTGCGTTCTCCTTTAGCTTTGATTGCCACCGCGAGCAAAGTTGCGCCATGCGCGAATCATCGTCTCTTGTGCGGCGTCGTCGGCTAAAAAAAAAATTAGCGACCGTGCCCAGTAGGTGGGGCGGATCCCCGGATCCGCGCCGGACACCCACGTCCGGCCTCTTATCAGTCCAGATTCAATCTCGATTGCGGATCCGTCTTCGGCCCTCGCCCTGCCCTCGACCGCAATCGGCGCGTGAGTTGACGAAGCAAAAGCAACAGAATCGCGACAACGACCGCGGCATTGCGCCAGAAATTCGGCGGAGCGGAAGTACTTAGCCCAATAATGACGGCTACCACGACAATTAGCGCCAATGCGGCGGTCCAAATCGTCGTCGAAGGACGAACGGTAGTCTTCTTTTCAGCCTGAGCGCGTTCTTCAAACCGGTTCATGCGAATACATTTCCTTATATCAAAATTCACGCGGTTGTAACCGTACTGTCACGGCCATTCGGTTACTCTGGACCTGAGCCAATTGGCCGTTTATGAGAAAAGTAGTCCTGGTAGAAGACGAAGCCGATCTATACGCACTGATCAAGTACAATCTCGAAAAAGAAGGGTTCGCGGTTGCGGGAACTCAGACCGCTCGTGGCGTGATAGACCTTTGCCGCCGCGAGAAGCCGGATCTGTTGCTCTTGGATATCATGCTGCCGGATTCCGACGGTCTCGAAATCTGCAAAGCCGTCCGGGCGCATCCCGAACTTGCGCATATCCCAATTATCTTCCTCACTGCCCGCGCTTCTGAAACCGACCGCATTGTCGGCCTGGAGCTCGGAGCGAACGATTACATCGTGAAGCCATTTTCGTTCGCGAACTGGTCGCCAGAATCAAGATCCAGTTCAGGGGGCAAACCGTCGCCACACGAGTCTTGAAAGCGGCGGGTCTCGAACTCGACCGCAGCAGTTGCCAAGCGACTCGATAGGACCGATCTGACTCTTACTGCAACTGAATTCCGCCTGCTGGAGTTTCTAATGAGCCGCCCCGGTGTGGTCTTCAGTCGGGAACAGTTGCTCGATGCAGTCTGGGGACATGGCCGGGCGGTGACGGACCGCACGGTAGACGTATACGTCTTGCGTCTGCGCCAGAAGATCGAAACTAACCCGGCCAACCCGCTTTTCATCCGTTCCGTCCGAGGTTTCGGTTATAGTTTCAACGACGCGCTTATTAAGGCGCAGGAGCGTGAGCAAACGGCGACCGCAATTGCTCAATAACTCAAAGCCGCCGAAACCATTAGAAAGTAATGCGGCCAGTTAACTGAATTTGGCGCGGCGTCCAGTAGGATGTCTGGAGAGACTCCGCGCCGTCGGTGGTATTTGGGTTGACGCGGCCCTGAACGTTCAGCGCGTTGAACGCATCGACGTTCACTCTCAGCTTGATTCTCTCGGTGATCGAAAACACCTTATAGAGTGAGATGTCGGCGTTGTAATTGTATGGTCCGAGCAGTACCGTTTGTGAAAACAGATTGGCGCCCACCGGTCCGGGCGAATAACCCGTCAGCACCTGCTTTCCGCTCTTGAGAGTAACCGGTACGTTGTTGTTGCCGAAGTTTGCGGCGCCGGGCACATTGTTGATAGGTGCCAGGTAAGGCGTATAGTTGGCCGGAAGACCGGATATTCCATTCTTGGCCGCGTTGATCACAGCAGGCGAGACGTATCCGTTGAACCACTGATATTCAGGGTGGCATACGCCGCTACGGCAATCATTGATTGGCACTGAACTGCCATAAACCTGAAGCGGGCCGGCCGCTCCCCAGTTCCCCGCAGCAACTTGGAACGATTGCGAGACAACCTGGCCGACGAAAGCCACCTGGTAACCACCTACAAGCGCGTCGAGCCATCGGTTGGCGTTGTGCAGAAAGCGCTTGCCGTTCCCTACCGGCAGATCCACAATCCCGTTGAAGGTGAGGTGATGCTCGGGAATCACGGTGTCAACGTGGTAGTTTTCATAGCGGTTCAAAGCCTGGCTCGGATTGAGAAGCGTTCCCGTATCGAGTCCCGCCGGCAGCACGCCGGGAGCGAAGTCCGCAGGCGGATACAGGACGTTGTCCCGGAACGTGTTTCCACCTAACCGGAACGCCCGCGAGTAAACGTAAAAAATCTGGTACGCAACTCCGTTTTTGAAAGGTCTCTGATAATTCACCTGCAGCGCGCTGTCGTTTGACCAACCCGATTTCCTGGACAGCACGTTGCCGCCCCAGACCGTCTGATCATACGGCCGAGTCGCCGTGGATCCATAGAGTCCAGTCGGCGGCGTTGTTCCGGTTGCCGTCTCCCAGGCGTAAGTAGATGGAGCGTTGTTGTATGAATAGTTCTGATCCAGGTTATATCCGTGGGTGAATACGTAAGTGATGCGGAATACCGAACTATCCGGGAAAGGTTGCTCAACAGTGAAGTTGGCGTCCCTAACGCGGGCGGGAGGATAGTGTGGGTCCAGCGTTTCTTGGACGTTGATACCGGGAAGCAGGGCGTTCGAGGAGGCCGTGTTCACTACGTTCGCGCTGTTGAGCCCCGCGACGACGGTCTGAGGTGAGCGCAGCAGGTAGTTCGGCAACCCGTCCGGCGCCTGGGACGCGCTGACATAGCTGTGCGAGTAACTCGCGGTGAAGGGATAATCCTGCGTGAGGTACCGGACGGAATTCCGTATCGGCACCGGATAGATATATTCTCCGTATCCACCGCGTATGACCGTGCCCCATTTGCCGAAAGACGGAGTGTAGGCAAAGCCTATGCGCGGCATGAATTCAAAATTGTTGTTATAAATTCCCGCCGAGGGAAGTCCGGCCTGCTTCGGAGTTTCAAATTTCACTCCTAAGTTCTGCAGATTGGTGACGATCGCCTGCGTGGTAAACCCGTTTTGCACGTAGTAAGAAAGCGGTGCCGGAAGCACCAGCGCATCATGGGGGAGATCGAAAGTTACCCAATCGTTTTGGCCTGCGTGGGGCGCCGGATGTATTTCCCAGCGCAGTCCCGCGTTGATCGTGAGCCGCTGGCTCACGTGATAGTTGTCTTGAATATAAGAGTCGATCTCTTGCTCCCGGTAGTGTCCGAACGGCGCGTTCTTTATCTGGCTGTACGAATCGGCGGCGCCCAGGAAGAAATCCGCATCCGCATAGCCGGTATTGGCCTTGGCGCCATAATTGGCCCCGGTTGCCGGGTCGTAATCGGCGGTGGCAAGGTTCGAGAACGCGACGGTATCAGCTGACCGGTCCGGGAGGTAGCCAAAGCGTTCATGCCGGTAACGGCCGCCGAACGCCAACTCATGCTTCCCAATGATCTTGGTAAGATTTTCGTCCAGAGTGGATATGATTTGGCTCATGCCGTAGTTGAACTGAGAACCGCCGTAGGGCATGATCAGGTTTGAACCGATGGTCGGGAATCCCGACTGCCCAAAATTATTCGGAAGACCCAACAGCGATTCATAGTCCTCATTCACGTTGCTGCCGCCGCCCTGGACGTACATCCTCTGCCATTGCTGGCTCAGGATCGTCTCGGAATAGAATGTCGGCGAGAAAAGGTGCGAGAGCCCGAGTGCACCGCTGATGGTCTGGATCGGGATCGCCTGGTAGCCGGTAGCGCCCTCTGGCAGGCCGCCTCCGGCGATATTGGCCGGTGAGTTCGCCGGGTAGTTGCGCAAGGCTTGCTGCGACTGATCGATGTCGGTGAAGCGGAAGTACATCCGGTTGTTCTGATCGAAGACATGATCCAGCCGAACGGTCATATTGGGGACCGTCTGCGTCGTGTGATTCACCGCGTTGAAGTTGGAATTGACGAGTGGATTATCGGCGCTGGTCGGAAGGGGCGTAGCCGCATAGATCGCCTTGGCCAGCGGACTCTCGCGGCTGATCGGAATCTGGTTGTTGGGAAACGGCGTGCGCTGCAACGTGCCGGGCTGCGTGGTATTTGGATCGTAGAGAATTTGCTGGATACCCGCGCCGTTGACCAGTCCGCTGAAGTCCCCGTTTCGCATAGCAACGGTGGGCACCGTCACCAATTCGTTGGAGGCTTGCCGCAAGGAAAAGCGCTCGAAGGCGACAAAGAAGAACGATTTGTCTTTGCCGTTGTAGATCTTAGGAATGCGGATCGGGCCCCCCACGGAAAATCCCCATTCATTACGCACGTAATGGGGCGCGGCGAAGTTGGCTGGATTCTGCCGCGCTCTGGCGATACCGAAATAATTGTTCCTGGCGGTTTCGAACGCCGAACCGTGGTAATCGTTGGTTCCCGACTTGGTGGTAAGGATCACGGTCGCCGGAGTGGCGAACTCCGCGCTCGAATTCAGCGTCTCGAATTTCGCTTCCTGCACCGAATCGGGGTCGGGCAGCGTGGCTTGCGCGGAGTTGGCTTCACCGCCAAAATTACGATTCGTCATGGGCGCGCCATCTTGCGAATATTCCATTCCCTCCTGCATGACTCCGTTGGCCCGAGTGCCGCCCGCCTCCAGACCCGGCACCGTATTTTGGGCGAGTCCCAGCACGCTACGTCCATTTTGCGGCAGTTGGTCGATTCGGCTGGAGTCGAGTTCCGTACTGACCGTGCCGCTGTCGTACGTCGCAAGTTGAATCGCGTTCCCCGATACGGTCACCTGCTCAGTTACGTTCCCCACTGTTAGCGTGGGATTGATGACCGCAACCTGCGCGTCCTGAAGCGCTACAACGGTTTGATACTTCTTCATTCCCGGCGCGCTGAAAGTCAGTGTGTAGGTACCAGCGAACAAGCCGGGCACAGAGTAGAAACCGCTGCTATTTGACGTCGTGTCGTTCGCGACGCCCGTGCTCTGGTTGGCGACGTGGACCGGGCAGCCAGCTATTATGGCGGCACTCGCATCCTGAATGGTGCCTTGAATCGATCCCGCGCCACTCTGCGCAAACAATTCGGCGGGAAGGAGTAGCGAGGCAGCCAGTACGGCGAAGCCCATCTTTGTCTTTAGAAAGTCGCTGTTCATCATCGCAATCCTCGGTGTTGAAGTTGTTTCGACAGCAAAACGCGATCAGGTCGCCGGAGCTTCTACCAGAAGGCCATATGTATCAATCCAACCTCTAACCCCGGCTGCGTTCCTGTTGTTATATCAGAACCGGGTCGAGTGCGGAGAATTGTGATGATAGGGTAACTGAGGTGCTGCGACATTGGCCCTTTGCGGGGATCATCCTGGGAATGCTATCGGTGACCACATACGTCACGTGTGTTCACTTGTTCCTAGCACCCAGTGTCCTGTACGCCCAAAATAAATCTTCGTCTCCGAGCCGTGAAGAAACCGGCTATACCAGACCAGAAGTATGCACCGGCTGCCATCGCGGCGTTTGGGAGACCTACAGACGAACGGGCATGGCGCGATCCTTTGCTCGCCCTTCCGCCGCCAATACAGTAGAAGACTACACCAACAAAAATACCTTCTACCATAAGCCGTCGGACAGCTATTTCGGCATGCTCCGGCGGGACGGCAAATTCTATCAGCGCCGTTACCAAATCGATTTGTCGGGCAAACAAGTGAATGTGATGGAGAAGCAAGTGGACTTCATCATGGGATCCGGTAACCACGCGCGCACCTATCTGCATCGGACCGGCCGCGGCACGCTCGTCGAAATGCCGCTTGGCTGGTATGCCGAGAAGGGAGGCTACTGGGCGATGAACCCGGGCTACGACCGTCCCGATCACGACGGCTTTCGCCGGCCCATAAATTACGATTGCATGTTCTGTCACAACGGGTATCCGGAGATTCCGGCGGGACATGACCAACCGTTTGCGGAGCCCGTCTACAAGGGTTCGCTGCCGGAAGGTATCGATTGTCAGAGATGCCACGGTCCCGGTAGCAAACACGTGCTGCTTGCGGGCTCCGGCGCCGCTACCCCGGAAGACATACGCAAGTCCATCGTCAATCCGTCGCGTCTAAGCCCTCAACGCCAGATGGAAGTGTGCATGGTGTGTCATCTGGAGACCACCAGTTTTCCTTTGCCGAACGCGATTCAGCGCTATGACCGCGGTCCATTCTCTTACAAACCCGGTGAGCCCATGGGCGCGTTTATCCTCACATTCGACCACGCCGCAGGCAGTGGCCGTGAAAACAAATTCGAGATCGCAAGCTCCGCCTATCGATTGCGGCGCTCCGCATGTTATCTAAAAAGCAACGGCAAGCTGCTTTGCACCACCTGCCACAATCCGCACGACATTCCGCGCGGCGAAGAAGCGGCGCAACACTACACCGCAGTCTGCCGGCAGTGCCACGCTTCCACTTTTGATCAACTGGTCGAGTCGGGAAAACATACGAGCTCGGTCGATTGCATTGGATGTCATATGCCGAAACGGCGTACGGAGGACGTCGTACACGTGGCCGTGACCGACCATTACATCCAGCGGCGCAGACCCGCCGGAGATCTGCTGGCGGAAATGCCGGAACGGCACGAGACGGGAAGCAATGCCTATCGTGGTCCGGTAACGCTGTATTACCCCGAAGAGTTGCCTCACACTCCGGAAAACGATCTATATCTTGCTGTCGCCCAAGTGAACCAGCAAAGCAATCTGAGTAACGGGATTGCGCAACTCACTGCGGCAATTGACCGTCATCATCCCAAGCGGCCGGAATACTATTTCGAGTTGGCTGAAGCGTGGCGAGACAGCGGAAACCTGGCAAAGGCCGTGCCCCTCTACAAGGAGTCGATCCGGCGAAACCCGGAATTTGTGATTGGGATGCAAAAGCTCGGATTCGTTCTGAGACATTCAGGACAGCCGTCAGAGGCTGCGGAATTTCTCAAACGAGCCGCTTCGATTGCGCCTGATAACGTCTCCACGTGGCTCGAACTGGGCCTAACCTATCGGGCGCTCGGCAAAAAGCCGGATGCCGTCAGCGCGTTCGAAAAAGCTGTTGATCTCGACCCCGATATGGCCGAAGCCCGCAACAATCTGGGCATAGTCTGGTTCTCGGAAGCGGAATTGGCGCGCGCCGAGTCGGCGTTTCGAGAGGCCATCCGCATTCAGCCGAACTACGCGGACGCGCACGCCAATCTGGGCACTCTTCTTTCTGGAACCGGCGGTTTTCGCGAGGCGCTCTACCATTTCGAGATCGCGCTTCGGCTGCGGCCGAACGATGCCGCTACTCGGTACAACTATGCGGTAGCCCTTGGGCGCACGCGCCAATTCGACCAGGCGCAGCGGGAGTTGGAGACGTCCTTGCGTGCCGATCCCAGACTCGCGGACGCCCACGCGCTTTTGGGAGATCTGCTGGTGGCCAAAGGGCAGGCGGAGGCTGCGGTGGCACACTATCGCCAAGCAGTTCGGATCGAGCCCGAATTTGGGCGAGCTCAATTGGGGCTGGGCTCGGCATTAGCAGCGCTTGGCGACGTGACCGGCGCGATCCCGCACCTTCAGAAAGCGGCTGGGGGTTCCGATCCCGAAGTGCGTGGTGAGGCGGCTCAGATGCTTCGGCAGCTCGGAAAGGAAAGATAACTCTAGCCTTTTGGAGAGTCACACTGGATATATTGTCAAGGCGTCATTGTTTTTCAGGGCGCACGGCAACGCCAGCGGGAACCCAAGAACAAAAGATCCCATCCGCCGTCCTGCAAATACTCGGGCTCTCCTTCAATCTGGCCGTGAATGCGTTCAATGAGTCGAGGCGCTTCGAGGCGACGATAGCCATATTGTGATCGGCTTGGCTGACGCGCACGAGATAGATGAGTCGAAGGTGTCCGGTTCGTCGTGGAAGTTCGAACGGCAGACTGGGAGACTTCGCTTCCAAAACCGTCTTTCCATCTCGCGTCACTGCGGCCGATGCAAACTCAAGCCGCACACCGCTGTCGCCTTTGTCCTTGACTGTGTAATACGAAGTGTCATACCCGATCAAGTCCCTTGAGGAGACGGAAATCGCGTTACCGTCGTTCGTCTGGGCAGTTTCGGCAACACGAAACCCACCTGATTTAAGCAGCGGTACGACTATCCGGAGCCTCCACCCAGGCTGCAGATCCATATAGGAGTTGTCAGTTGGGACAACGTCTTTTGCCGTGGGTTCGTGAACTCTCAGCCGCGAGCATCCATCCGCGGCGATCAGGAGAGCCATAAACGTCGAGAGAATTAAGAGCCGCGCGTTCATAATTTGTTGGGTCCTCATTTGGCAATCCCCGCGTGTCACGGCTCTTGTTGAGCGTAGAGTGCTATAAACAAGTATAGATGGTATGTCTACCGTAGAGAATCTATCTGAACGGCTTGAATTTATGCAAGGGACTCTCGAAGTACTCATTCTTCGTAGCCTCCGGCCCGGCCCGAATCACGCATACGGAATTGCGCAATTCCTCAAGCAGCAATCCGAGCAAGAGTTCGTGGTCGATAATGGATCGCTCTACCCAGCGTTACAACGGCTGCTACAGCGGGATTGGATTAAATCTGAATGGAAGACTTCGCCGAAAGGGCGTCGCGCGAAGTACTACCGTCTCACCGCATCGGGACGCAAGCAGCTTGTAACCGCCACCTCGAAATGGCAGAGATTCGTAGAGGCGATGGGACGAGTACTCGCTCCAGAATCCTAAACACATGCGGGAATGGTGGTCTAAAATTCGTGCCGTGTTTACAAGCCGCCGAATGATTGGCGACGATCTGGACGAGGAGCTTGAGGCACACCTGCAAGTCGAAATAGAGGAGAACCTCTCGCGGGCGATGAGGCCGGACGAAGCTCGGCGCGCCGCGCGGCAGAAGTTCGGAAACAAAACATTGATAAAGGAGAACGCTCGGGACGCATGGGTGTTTTCAAAATTTGAGAACTTCATGAGCGATATCGCTTACGCCAGCCGAATGATCCGTAAGACTCCCGTGTTCGCGGCGACGGCGGTCTTTACTCTCGCTTTGGGCATAGGGGGTAACACCGCGATGTTCACTGTGATTCGTGGCGTGCTATTGAACCCCCTGAATTACGCCAATCCGGATCAGCTCGTTCGTCTGACAATTGAGAACCACCGCCGCAATCTGTCTCAAGTCACACCAGTGCGGTATGGCCAAATCCGAAATCTGAACATGTCATTCACGAAAGTCGGCGCCTTCGGGATGCGAGAGGATCTCACAATATTGATCAATGGCGAGCCCAAACAGTTAAAGGGCATTCGCATTTCTGCAAATTTTACCGGCATCCTCGGAGTGAAACCAATAGTGGGCCGCGGGTTTCTGTCCGAGGAGGACAAGCCAGGCGGGCCAGCGGTGGCGATGATCAGCGACGATTTGTGGCGACAGAGCTTTAACGGAAATGCCTCGATCGTAGGCAAGACGGTGACCCTCGACTCAAAATCTTACACGATTGCCGGAGTACTGCCGGAGCAATATGAATTCCCTTACGCCGGTATTGACGTATGGTTGCCGAGACCATCGGAATGGTCCATGGTCCCTCCCCAGGCTTGGGCTCATACAGCTACTTTGACCGTGTTTGCGCGCTTGAAACCGAAGGTTGAGTTAAAGCAGGCGCAGGCCGAGATGGATGTGCTCAATCAGGAATACGCCCGGTCTCACCCTGAAATGCCGGATGCGAATTCGGGTTCAGTTGTGCGGGTTCAGCGGCTGAAAGACGAATTGATAGCTAATGTGCGCGAACTGCTCTGGATTCTATTCGGGGCGGTAGGCCTTGTACTTCTGATTGCGTGCGCCAACATCGCAAGTTTGTTTCTCGCGCGGGCGGCGGCACGGTCCCGAGAGTTCGCGGTACGCGCCGCGCTCGGAGCCACACGTCCGCGGCTCATCAGTCAACTATTGGCGGAGAGTATGTTGCTGGCGGCAACTGGCGGGATGGTTGGCGTCTTGCTCGCAAAGTGGAGTTTGAGCGCGCTCGCCCACGCAGGCGCGCTCAATCTGCCTCGGGCCGGCGACATTCGGCTCGATGGCGCCGTACTTGCTTTCACGGGCGTTCTCTCCATTGTGACCGGCATACTGTTTGGGCTATTCCCTTCTTTTCAGGCATCGCGGCCGGATATCGCGGACGCACTTCGGGATCGGGGCGAGGGAGCAAGTCAGGGATCACACCGAAAGAGCCTCCTCGGCGTGAGCATGCGCAGTCTGCTCGTAGCCGGGCAAATTGCGTTATCAATCGTGTTACTGATCGGAGCTGCGCTGCTATTAAAAAGTTTTGCACGTCTCCGCAGTGTAGATCCCGGTTTCCAACCCTCCGGCTTGCTCACGTTGCAAATCGCGTTACCTCCTCTCCGCTATGACACAAACACGAAGAGAACCGCGTTTTGGGAAGATCTCTTGCAACGGTTGGAGGGAATACAGGGCGTTCGGAGCGTCACGGCGATGCTCACGGCGCCCATGTCGCCGGCTTACGGAATGGCCTTTCAGCCGGCGGAAGAGATTCACAAGAAACCTAACGAGCGTCCAATCGGGCAGTTTCAGAGTGTCACGCCCGGGTACTTCGAGACCCTTCGCATACCTATTCGGGCGGGGCGGACATTTACCGGTCGCGACAATGTGGCCGGCGCACGACGCGTGGTTGTGATCAACGAGACGCTAGCGCGCCGCTTCTGGCCCGGGTATCCGCGTGGCCAGAGTCCTATTGGACAGCATATTATTTTGGGTTCGGGAACGTCGTCCGCGGAGATCGTCGGCGTCGTTGGCGATGTACATGAATATGGTCTAGCGAACGGTGCCGGGTTTGAGCTGTATGTTCCTTGTGTATTGAGCCCGCCACAAACAGGGAACGTGGCAGTGCGGACTTTAGACGATCCACGGAGCTTCGTTGAATCAGTTCGCAAAACCGTCCTTTCCATCGATAACACTCAACCCATATCGCGCGTTCAAACAATGGACGAGAGGATGCAAGGCTCTATCGTGCGACAGCGGATGACACTCGAGCTTTTGGGACTGTTCGCTGGAATGGCGATGCTGCTTGCTGTTGTAGGGATTTACGGTGTCATCGGATACTCCGTTACCCAGCGAACTCAAGAATTGGGTATCCGGCGCGCCCTCGGTGCGCAGAACGGCGACATTCTGTGGCTGGTGGTTGGAGGAGGTCTGCGTCTCACGATCATTGGGATCGCGATCGGTATTTTCGGTGCATTCGCCGCTACCAGGGTAATGAAGGGATTGCTATTTCACGTTAGAAGCGCCGATCCGGCTACGTTCGTCGGCATCGCGCTGATATTTTTCACGGCAGCGCTTGCGGCGAGCTACATTCCCGCGCTTCGCGCCACTCGCATCGATCCCGTGAAAGCGTTGCGTTAGCAGTTTCGAGAGATCCGGTTCAATGCTGATTTTGTTCACCTCCCTCAAAAAACTACCGCTCCTATTTTTTTCTCTGTTCCTAAGCCTCAGTGTTATTGGCAAAGCACAGTCGGAGCCTGCCCGCCCACCAATTCTAGGCAAATTAGTCGATGCTGGCGGCTATCGGGTTCACATCTACTGTACGGGTGCGGGGAGTCCCACGGTTGTGGTCGCGGGCGGTGGATTTTCATTCGACTGGGGACTGGTGCAGCCAGAAGTCGCAAAGTTTGCGCGAGTTTGCACGTACGACGCCGCCGGGACAGCCTGGAGCGACAGAGTGGAAGAGCATCCACACCAATGGTGTGCGGACAGAATCGGCGAGTTACACACAGTGCTTAAGAACGCGGGAATCGAGAGCCCATACGTGGTGGTGGGATTTTCCATAGGCGCGTTGGTCGCCCGGTTATATGCCATCCGGTATCCGGCCGAACTTTTTGGGATGGTTCTGGTGGATCACGCTTTTACAGACACCGACGGCGCTGTGGAGTCCAGCGCACAAGACCTACTCCCGCCCGCCGGCTTAGACAGCCCGCCGATTCTCATTTCCAAGACACCTATTGCGCTGGATCTCGAGGATGACCGGAATTTCAGCAAGCTTCCAGAACGCGGCCAGGAACTTCATCGCTGGACACTTTCCATCCATTCAGTTCGTCCGACCGTGGAAATGGCGGACGAATGTTTTTCTGAAGTCGATGCCTCGGAGCACAAACTTCCGTTCCCACTCGGGAACATGCCATTGGTGGTAGTCAGCACTCTGTACGACTCACCGCGTTACAAGGAATTACAGCGTAAGTTGCTGATGCTCTCACACAACAGCGAGCAACTCTTTGCCAAGAATAGTTCTCACATGGTGATCATCGATCAACCTGAAATCGTAGTTCGAGCGATTCAAGAGGTAGTTAAGAAAGCCAAGAGCCGCACTGGCCTAAAAAAGTGACCTGAACTATTATCTTTTAGCACGTTAGTATCGGTTGATAACGTACTGACGGAGAGCCCAGAAAACGAGGATAGTAGCTTCATGTCCTACTCTTCGCGAAGAGCGTTCATGGGATCGAGACGCGAAGCTCTGCGGGCGGGCAGAAATCCAGCCATTAGAGCCACCAACGCTAGCATCGCCGCAGCCACGGAAAGCGTCCAGGAATCGTTTGCCCTGACTCCGTAGAGAAGGCTCGCAATGAAACGCGTGGCGCCAACCGTCGCGGCGAATCCAATTGCCAGACCAATTCCAATCAGGGTCGCCACTTCTCCCAACATCGTCCGCAGTACTTGCGATTGTTGAGCTCCGAGCGCCATGCGGATTCCGATTTCATTTCGCCGTTGGGTCACGTTGTACGAAGTGACGCCGTATAGTCCGAGCATTGCGAGCAGCAGCGCGAGCCCACCGAAGAATCCTGAGAGCGTGGCAAGCAGCCGTTCACGCGCGAGCGATTCATCGACCTGCCCGGCGAGTGTTCTGAATTGCAAGGAGGCGTTAGGATCGACCGCGCCGACCGCGCGCTTCGCCTCTTGGATCATTGCCGTCGCGTTACCGGTGGCGGCGCGCAGCTCGAACGTAACGATTTTGCCCGGGTTCGTGTCCTGGCTCGCGGCAATATAAACAGTAGGATGAAAATCCTCCCTCAAGTCGAGGTATTTGACGTCGCGCGCCACGCCGATGATTTCGACCGGGTCACTTACTTTGTTGCCTTGCTCCGAGCGGTAGCGCCGGCCAATGGGATCTCGATCATGCAAATACTTCTTGGCAAAAGATTCGTTCACGATCGCCACCTTCGGTGAGCCTGCGCCATCGTGCGCATTGAAATCGCGCCCGGCGAGAAGATGCGTACCGAGCGTTTCAAAGTACCCGTCCGTCACCTCGTTCAAGAAGGCCAATTCACGTTCCTTGGTTGGGGAAGTGTAGCCGTCAATTTGCAAATACGAAGCGTCCACTGCGCCGCCGAGTGGAGTATTGTCAGATTCGCTGGCGGAGCGAACGCCGGGCATCCCGCGCAAATGCTCAAGCACTCGTGTGAAGACTACGCCGCGCCGTGCGGGCGAAGCCGTTCTCTCGCCGAGATCGACATCCATCAGCAGGACATGTGCGCGCTCGAAACCGGGGTCGAGTGTTTCGAGCCGGATGAAAGTCGTGAGCAGCAATCCGGCGCCGGCCACCAGGACCAGCGAGAGCGCCACCTGCACCACGACCAGCGCTTTGCCGAGTACAAACTTGCCACGCTGAATCGCACCGCGGGTATTCGCCTTCATGGCTGACTGCGGATCGACGCGCGTCGCGCTCCAGGCAGGGGCAAGCCCGAACAGCAGGCCGGTGAGAATGGCCATTCCAACGGTGAACGCGAGCACGCGCGAATCGATGCTCAGATCGAGAAAGACTTGGTTCTCGCGGTAGACATTCGACGCGAGAAGTCGCACCAGTAGCCGCGCGCCCCAGTGCGCAAATACAATCCCCAGGGCCGCGCCGGTTAGAGACAGCAGCAGGCTCTCTCCGAGCAGTTGGCGAATCAGACGGCCGCGTCCCGATCCGAGCGTCATGCGAATCGCCATCTCGCGCTGCCGCGCTGCGCCGCGTGCCAGAAGGAGATTGGCCACGTTGCTACACGCGATCAGCAATACCGCCCCGACGATCACCATCAGCACTATCAAAGCCTGGCGGTATTTTGAACGGATGCTGGAAAGCCCGTTGGACGCCATTTGAACCTTGAACGTACGCTCGAGATAGATCTTCTGCTGGCTTGGTCTTACGTTCGGCGGGATCGTTGCCTCGATGATCGGACGCGCCAGCGTTTTGAGCCGTGCCTCAACCTGCTTCATTGAAAGGCCGGGCTTCGGGCGGCCGATGACACGAAGCCACCCGCCGCGCCGACCGTCAAGCAAGCCATTTCCCCCGCCGATAATTTCTTCAGCGCAGAGCGGGACGTAAATATCACTTTCCCGGCCGACGTCCACGCCAGTAAATCCGGGTCCGATCACGCCTAGAATTTCGAAGGGGTGATTGTCTAATGAGACAGTTGTGCCCGCCACGCCGGCGCGGCCGCCGTATTCGCCCTGCCAGAAATCATAACTGAGTACAGCGGTTCCAGGACAGCCTCGGTGGTCATCGGCCTTTGTGATCACGCGTCCCGCTATCGGGCGCAAACCCAGCGTGTCGAAAAACTGACCGGAAATATAGTTTCCTTGCACATAGCGAGCCTCGCCTCGGGCCGACAAGTCGAACCGCGCGACCGCATACCCAAATAGTCCCGAAAAGACATCCTGGCGGTCGCGCAGCCGCTCCCAGACTGGATTGCTCACAAACGGATCCTCTACACCCCAAATGTCGCGTTTTGCCATATTCACCTGGACCAACTGCTCCGGATGGCTGACCGGCAATGCCTTAAGCATCACCGCGTCGATCAGGCTGAAGATAGCCGTATTCGCGCCGATGCCGAGCGCCAGCGTCAAGACAGCGGTGAGCGAGAACACAGGGCTGTTCCGCAGAGTTCGTGTGGAAAACCGGATATCCTGCCGAACCTGCTCGAGCCACAACCACGAGCGCGCCTCGCGATGTAGTTCCTTGGCTTGCTCGATTCCGCCATAAGCTCGTTTGGCAGCTAGCCGCGCTTCGTTCGCACTCATTCCTCGCCGCCGAAAATCTTCTTGTAGCAACTCCAGATGCGATCCGATCTCCCGGGTCAAATCCCGTTCCGCGCGGGCCGGCCGCACGAAGTTGCGAAGTTTGTATAGAAAACGTTTCAAATAGATCACGCCGCTACCGTCGTTCCAGGAGAAGTTTCTCTACCAATCCCGCCGAGCGCCGCCATCGTTCCGTTTCCTTTTCGAGCGCTCGTTCCCCGGACTTGCTGAGGCTGTAATATTTGGCGTCTCGGTTGCTCTCCGTCTTCCGCCAGGTTGCGCGGATCCATCCGTTCTGTTCGAGCCGAACGAGAGCTGGATAAAGAGTGCCCTGATTCAGCGAAAGTAAATTCTCCGATATCTGCTCGACACGGCCGGCTATTCCATAAGCGTGCTGGGGACCGATCGTAGCCAGCACCCTCAATACGATTAGGTCGAGAGTGCCTTGAAGAAGATCGACCCGTTCTTTGTCTTTAGTGGACATTCTAGTGATCGCCTTACACAGTCTACTAGATCAGCCAGTGAAGGCGTCGATCGACCTCCTCATACAGGTGTGCGTACGGCATACTGAAATCATGCGCACGCGATTGAATCGCCGGGCGTTTCTCGCCAGTTCGGCAGCGCTGCTTGCTCGTCCGGGCGCTGCCGACACGCAGCTCGCGGCACGTCGGGACATTCTCAGCAAAGCATGGAGTGAGCGTATCGCGAGCAGTCTCGTTGTCCGGTCCCACTTCCATCCTTTCCCTACCGCCGCTGAGCGCGCTGGGTGGGAAACCGTGCCCGATGATGCGCGTAGCGTGGCGATCAAAACAGGCGAGAGTCAGCTGAAAATGCCGTGGGAGGTGCTGCCAGCCACCCTGTTTCTTGAATTCCAGCGTAATGGTAACCGCTCGCATTACGAGGCAGTACGCGACCGGCGCAGAAAGAAACTGCAGGACCTTGTTATCGCGGAATGTGTCGAGGCAAAGGGCCGTTTCGTTGACGAAATCGTCAATGGGATATGGCTGATCTGTGAGGAAACGTTCTGGGGCGTGCCCGCCCATCTCGGAGCGCAGAAGGCCGGAGTTGGGTTGCCCGACATCACTGAGCCGATTGTCGAGCTATTCGCTGGCGAGACTGCTAGTCTACTGGCCTGGACGCATTACGAATTACGCGATTCGTTGACGCGCGTTTCGCCGCTCGTACCCGAGCGTATCCGCCTGGAGATTGACCGCCGGGTGCTCACGCCTTGTCTTACGCGCGACAATTTCTCCTGGATGGGGTTTTCGGGCGCACCGGTGAATAACTGGAATCCCTGGATCTGTTCCAATTGGCTTACGTCGGCTCTGTTGGTTGAGAGCGACGAACAGCGCCGGCAAGCGGCGGTAGTGAAAATCCTGCGCTGCCTGGACAATTTTCTGAACGGCTATGCCGACGATGGCGGCTGCGATGAGGGGCCCAGCTATTGGGGCCGCGCTGGGGCTTCCTTATTTGACTGTCTGGACCTTCTGCACCGGGCCACCAATGGAGCTTGCAACGGGTGTTCGTTTCCGCTGGTTCACCAAATAGGTCTGTACATTTGCCGCGCGCATATTTACAACGAGTGGTACACGAATTTCGCGGACGCTCCGGCGCGCGTTTACGTCAATGGCGATCTGGTTTGGCGTTTCGGCGAACGGTTAGGCGATCCCCTCATGATGAAGCACGGCGCGTTCGCCGCTTTCCTGCGCGATGAAGCGGGCATTCCCGGCGATAGCATCGGGAGGCAGTTGCCAGCGCTCTTCAACCTGGCTACGCTGCGGCATGCGCCTCGGTCGCAGGCGTTGCTGCGCGATGTATGGCTACCTGGAATTCAAGTGATGGCGGCGCGCCGCAGTGACGGCTCGGCAGACGGGCTTTATCTGGCGGCGCAAGGCGGGAATAACGGGGAAAGTCACAATCACAACGACGTTGGCAATTTTCTTGTGTACGCCGATGGACAGCCGGCCGTCATCGATGTTGGAGTTGAGACCTACACAGCGAAAACGTTCAGTCGGCACAGATATGAGATCTGGACGATGCAATCGGCTTATCATAATTGCCCGACCATCGATGGCGCCATGCAATCGGCGGGACGGCAGTTCGCCGCCAGCGACGTGCGCTACCACGCGGATGTTAGTGCCGCCGAATTCCACCTGAATATCGCGACGGCCTATCCGGCCGAGGCGCATGTGGAGCATTGGAACCGCACGCTGCGGCTGAACCGGACGAAAAACGAAATCGAACTCCTGGATGAGTATGCCATGTCGCAGGCCGCCAACAACATAGTGCTGACGTTGATGACACCTTGCGTTGTAAGCGTTCGAGGGCCAGGTGAACTCTCACTGACCATGCCGTCCGGCAAGCCTGTCCGTATTCACTATGACGCGCGAGCGCTAACACCGGCGGTGGAAGAAATCCGTCTGGAAGACGCCCGGCTCCGGCAGTCGTGGGGCGATCGGCTTTTTCGTATTCTGCTTCGCGCTGAAGCACCACCATCGGTAGCCTCATGGGCGACGCGGATCACGCGGTAATAAGGCGTTGAACGTTTGGAGTACAGGTCACGGGGAAATTGACAGAGCGCGCAATGAAGCAGATGTGATGAGCGGCTTCATGGAGACGAACCGCTAGTTCCAAGTCCGAGTCTTCCGAAACTTCTACGCTTGGCTTAAGCGTGACTTGTACAAATCGGCCACCGCCGTCCGCCGTCTCCTCCATAACGCCTTCGGCATCGTCCAGATAGGTGACTACTCTGACCCCAGCCTCGGCACAGAGGTGTAGATACGAGAGCTTGTGACAGGCTGACAAGGACGCAACCAGAAGCTCCTCTGGATTCCAGCGGGAACGATCTCCTCGGAATGCCGGATCGGACGAACCGGAAATGGCGGCTTTCCCATCTACGGCGATCTCGTAGGAACGGTCGTAGTCTCGATAGCCAGAAGTGCCGGTCCCCTTATTGCCCGTCCATGTGATCCGTGTCGAATAGAAATGTTGTCGCCCCGCGGCCATAGTTATAGTTTATGCGGTAACGAAAGCGAATTTGAAAGCAAGGAACGGAGTGTTTCCAAATCCGCTACTCGATAGTCTGGGTGTAACAAGGATTTGGAAAGGAGTTCCTGTGATCGCTTCTACAACGGATGAGAGCCTTGCAAGCGTCACGACGAATGACCCACGTTGGGCTTCGATTGTGGCTCGCGAGGCCACCACGGATGACAAGTTCTATTATTCCGTCAAAACGACTGGAGTTTACTGCCGCCCCTCCTGTGCGGCTCGCTTGGCGCGGCCGGAAAACGTGCAGTTTCACCTAACCTGCGAGGATGCTGAAAAAGCAGGCTTCCGGCCTTGCAAGCGCTGCAAGCCGAATCAACCTTCTCTGGCGCAACAGAACGCCGCGACGATCGCCAGGGTGTGCCGACTCATTGAGACATCGGACGAGACTCCGAGCCTGAGCAAGCTCGCGGCCCTTGCGAAGATGAGCGTTTATCACTTCCATCGCACGTTCAAGGCGGTGACCGGCCTTACGCCAAATGACTATGCGGCCGCGCACCGCATCAATCGCGTACGCGCGTCGCTCGAAGCGAACACGTCGGTAACCGGCGCAATTTATGACGCAGGATTTAACTCAAGCAGCCGCTTCTATGAAAGCTCGAATGGTGCACTTGGGATGACTCCGTCTAAGTTCCGCGCGGGCGGCCCAGACACAGACATTGTCTTCGCAATTGGGGAGTGCTCCCTTGGAGCGATTCTCGTAGCGCAAAGCGAGCGCGGGATTTGCTCCATATTGATGGGCGATGACCCGTCCCTTCTGATACGGAATTTGCAAGATCGCTTCCCGAAGGCGAACCTGATCGGCGGCGAGAAAGGGTACGAAGCCCTGGTAGCAAAGGTAGTCGGACTTGTTGAGAAGCCGGGGATCGGGCTTGACTTGCCTCTCGACATTCGCGGCACCGCGTTCCAACAGCGTGTCTGGAAAGCATTGCAGCAGATACCGTTGGGGGCTACCGCAACCTACTCGGATATCGCAAATCAGATCGGCATGCCAAAGGCAGTTCGAGCGGTTGCTCAAGCGTGCGGCGCCAATGCTTTGGCTATTGCAATCCCCTGTCATCGCGTCATCAGGAATGATGGTTCGCTCTCCGGTTATCGCTGGGGAGTGGAGCGGAAGCGCGCACTTCTCGAAAGAGAGGCGCAAGCTTGAGCACCCTGATTAGGGACGATGCTGTCGCACGTGTAGAAGCTCTCGACTGGCCGTTGACGGCAAAAGGTCTGAACGAACAAGGGAGTACGATGCTCTCCGGCGTTCTGTCAGCTGAAGAATGCCGGGCGCTCGCCGGGATGTATAGCGATGACAGTCTCTTCCGCAGCCGCGTCGTTATGGGGCGGCATGGCTTTGGGCGCGGTGAGTACAAGTACTTCAGCTACCCGCTACCAGAGATCATCCAAGGACTCCGGACCGCGCTCTATCGCAAACTTGCGCCGGTCGCAAACGATTGGAATCTCGCCATGGGCATCGATATACGCTATCCTGCCGAGCACGCCGAGTTTATTCGACGTTGTCACGATGCCGGTCAGCTTCGCGCGACGCCCTTGCTTCTTCAGTATGGAGAAAGCGACTACAACTGTCTCCATCAGGACCTCTATGGAGAGCACGTTTTTCCGATCCAGGTGGCCTTTCTTTTATCTGAGCCTGGAAGGGACTTCACCGGGGGCGAATTTGTGCTCACCGAACAACGTCCGCGCATGCAATCGCGGCCGGAAGTGGTTCCGCTGCATCAAGGCGATGCCGTGGCTTTCGCGGTGCATCATCGCCCCGTTCAAGGATCTCGCGGCGCCTACCGCGTTAATCTCCGGCATGGCGTCAGCCGGCTGCGCTCCGGTCAGCGTCACACAGTCGGCATCATCTTCCACGACGCTACTTAGAAAGGTAAAGATAATGACGATGTCTCTCTTCGAGGGAGTGGCTGCAGCCGGGCTTTCGCGTGAAAGCCTCGGTCCAGGTACAGCCGTTCTGCAAGGGTTCGCTCTGCCGTCCGATGCCGAATTGATCGCTGCCATCGAGGACGTTTCCGGCCGCTCGCCATTCCGCCATATGATTACACCTGGCGGCCTTCGCATGTCCGTGGCAATGACCAACTGCGGTTCGCTCGGCTGGGTCTCGGACAAGACAGGCTATCGCTATGACGCCATCGATCCGGAAAACGGGAATCCCTGGCCTCCAATGCCGAAGTGCTTCTTGGCTCTGGCTATAACGGCGGCAGAAGAGGCGGGCTTCCCGGAGTTCGCGCCGGATGCGTGCCTCATCAATCGCTATGAGCCTGGAGCAAAGCTGTCGCTACACCAAGACAAGGACGAGCGCGATTTTGGCCAGCCCATCGTCTCGGTCTCGCTCGGCTTGCCAGCCGTGTTTCTGTTCGGTGGCCCCGCGCGAGCCCATAAAACGATACGAGTCCCAGTAGTTCACGGCGACGTGATCGTGTGGGGGGGCCCGGCGCGTCTTCATTATCACGGAGTAATGCCGCTAAAAACCGGTGTCCACTCACTCCTCGGTGAATACCGGTTCAACCTCACCTTTCGCAAGGCGGCGTGAACGGGGAATTACACGGCGCAGAGAGCGAAATAGAATGTCGATCCCTCGCCGGGTTTACCTTCGGCCCACATACGTCCGCCATATCGCTGGACAATGCGCTCGCAAATCGCAAGACCCAGTCCGGTACCCGGATAGTCGCTCTTGTGAAGGCGTTTGAAGAGCCCAAAGATCCGTTTTGCGTACTGCTGTTCAAAGCCAATGCCGTTGTCGCGAAATGCGATCATCCATTGATCGTTTTCGCGCGTGGCGGAAATGGTGATCTCCGGGGGCAGGTTCGGATTACGATACTTGAGAGAGTTCGTAATCAGGTTCAGGAAAACGTGAGTCAGTTGCTGTGTGTCGCCCCGCACATTGGGCAGCGAGGGCGCGGTAATCCGAGCCCCGCTCTCCTCAATGCGATCCTTCAGTACCGACAGGGCTTCCGAGAGGGAGTCCGACAGATTCGCCGTGCCAACCTCCGACTCGTCCTTATGGACGGTGCTCGAAAAGGTCAGCAGATCCTTGATGAGCGCTTCCATGCGCGCGGCGCCCTGCCGGACGAAATCGCTATATCGTTCTAGCTTTACATCTTCCTCAGGCAGGCTTCTGACGATCAACTGCGAGTAGATGTTGATCATGCGCAGTGGCTCCTGCAGATCGTGGCTTGCCACGTAGGCGAACTCCTCCAGTTCACGGTTAACGCGTTCCAGTTCCGTTCGGGCCAGCACCTGCGGGCTGACATCGGTGAGAACGGCAATAACGCCGGACACGGTACCATCGAACTCAAGCCAGGGATTGTACACGACGTTGAACCAGTGGTCTTCGGGTACACCATCTCCGTCGCGATCATACGGAACGAGCCAGTCGTTAGCGAGAAACGGCTCACCAGTATCAAGCACGCGGGAGAGCGCATCCCAGACATGCTGTCCCAGTTCAGGAATAACGTCTACAAGATGCCGACCCAGGAGTTCTCGTCCCTGGAGCAGGGCTTGATAGGAAGGGTTTGCCAGTTCGACTATCAAATCCCGGCCGCGTAACACCAGGATCGCGACCGGCGCCTGCATGAACACCTGCTGCAGCTTTGCTTCGCTTTGCGCGATCGCGTGTTCAAAGTGCTCGCGGTCCGTTATGTCGCGTGTGGAACCTGCCACCGCTTCCACTTGACCGTTTTTGCCAAACACCGGCACGAAGATGTATTCGTAGTGACCGGTTTCTCCCGCAGGAGAAGTGAACGGGGTTTGATCCCGGAGCGGACGTTGCGTATCAATCACTTGCTGAATCTGGCGCTGCAAACGCCCGGCAAGTTCCGGCGGGTAATCGAGCTCGAAAAAGTTCTTTCCGACGGCATCTTCATAAGACCGCTGCAGTAATGAGAGAAGCGCTCGATTAATGTAAGTAAATCGGCCGTCGAGGCCGAAGATGTAGGTGAAATCCGGCGTGTGGGAGAGAGCTGTATCGAAGGTATGCCATTGCTGCTGCAGATGGGCCGCGGCCCGCTTCTGCACATCAATGTCGAAGTTCACGCCGATCATCCGAACCGGTTCGCCTAGTTCGTTATAAAAAAATTGTGAGTGACCACGAAGCCAGCGCTGGTTTCCGTCGGGAAGCACAGCTCGAAGCTCGTAAGCGTACTCGGTCAGCCGCCTTTCGATACAGTCCCGAAGACCGGAAATGATGCGGTCCGCGTCTTCGCCGACGAGCCGCTTCCTCCACGCCTCCGGACTACCGCCGAAAGAGCCTTCTGGCAGACCGTAGAGCTGTTCAAGCTCGGTGCTCCAGGTGATTCGGTCCTCTTTAATCAGCCACTCGAAGCTTCCAATGCGGCCTACTCTCTGCGCCAGCCGCAATCGGCGTTCACTCGCCTGCAAATCCTGCGCGACACGGGCCCGTTCGATGGATTCCCAGCAACGATTTGCGACGAGCTGAATCAGTTCCAGTTCCTCTGGCAGCCAACGCCTTGGTGTCCGCTGATGTACGCTCATCGAAGCCACCAGCCGCCCGGCTTTTTGAAGCGGCACGGCAGCAGCCGCCCGAATACTGGCTTGCCGATAAGCGTCTTTTCCCTCGGCGGACCGCGGGTCCGTTTCGATGTCTTCGATAGCGTACGGCAGGTTGGCCCGAAGAAGCTGCGCTGCAAATGCGCCGAACTGAGTAAGCGTATACCGGCCGGACATACTCGGCATTCCGGGTCGAGTGTGATCCCAGGTTATGTTGAGCATCTCCTCGTCGGCTTCGAAACAACAATACGTGCAGCGGTCCACCTTCAGTTGTTCGCCAAGCAGCCGGGCTACCGTTCGCGTAATCTCGTCGGGATCGGTCAAACTCCGCACTGCGTCGTCCAAGTGAACAAGGAAAGCATCACGCCGTTCCGCTCTCTTGCGTTCCGTCAGGTCCAGAATAAATGCGGCCACCTCGGTTGGCCCGCTGCCGGAGTCTAAGCACGATGCCCCTAGCAGAACAGGTACATGTCTACCGTTCTTCGCGATAAACGCCTTCTCATACGGCGCACATCGTCCGGTTGAACCAAGCTGCCGCAATGCTTCGGCATCTAAGGCCGCGAATTCGGATGGAGTGAGCCGGTCCCCGCCCACCAAACCCGCTGCGACGTCCTCGCTGGTGTAGCTGAGCAACTCCCGGGCCGTCAAGTTCATATGAAACAGATTGCCTTCGAGATCGCCGATAAGAAGCCCGAACGTACTCGTTTCGGCAAGCTGGCGAAAGCGCGTGTCGCTGGTGCGTAGTTCCTGGACGGCACGCTGCTCGCGCTGCTCCGCGCGTACCCTGTCCGTCACCTCTTCCACGGAGATGAGAATGTAGCGGACACCGCCGTCCCCGTCCAGTATCGGCGTATTCAAGATGCGCCAGTAGCGTTCCTCGAATCCGGGTCTCTTTGAGTCGGACGGCTGGACATCGTATCGTTGCTCCGGCATTAGATCTGGTGAACGTGTCGTAATCGCGCGCCGCAGCGAATCACGTAAGTTCCGCACTCCGCTGGCGGAAGGATCGTCCGGGTTATCAGGGAACATCTCAAATACGCCAAGACCGGCCAGGTTCTCCGATGTAAGATTGACGAGCTGCAGGTAAGCCTTGTTGGCGGTCACCATTGTGAACGCCGGGTCATCGGGCAAAATCACCAACTGAGCGCTGGGCGCGATGTCGAACAACGCCCGGAAGTCAGGCGAGGAGAACTCCCCAGTTTTTTCCGTGGATATTTGCCCTCTGGTGGCCATCATCTGAACTACTTTGGTTCGTCCCCCAAGTGCCGTCCCGGAAGCAAGTATTGTGTCACGTACTCACAGACCGCGCCGTCCAGCGATCGGAAGGGTTGGGTAAATCCAGCGCTCCTCAGCTTATCGACGTGAGCGCACGTAAAATACTGATATTTCTCCCGCAGAGATTCTGGCATTTCAACGAAGTCGATCTCCGGTTCCTTCGCAAGCGCGCTGAATATCGCCTTCGCCAGCGAAAGCCAAGTCTGGGGCTCACCCGAGCCGATATTAAACAGCCCTCCCCCGTCTACATTTTCGGCGAGATAGATAGTCGCCGCTACCGCATCTTTTACGTAGAGGAAGTCGCGCCGCTGCTCGCCATCCCGAAACTCAGGCTTATAGCTCTTGAAGAGCGACATGCGTCCGGTCTGCTGAATTTGATAGAAAGCCTTGTTGACGACGCTCCGCATGTCGCCCTTGTGTTCTTCATTCGGGCCAAAGACATTGAAGTATTTGAGGCCGGTGATTCGCGGCAGCAGCCCGGCACGTTCGGCGTAGGTATCGAAAAGATGTTTCGAATACCCATACATATTTAGCGGACGCAAGCTCTCTAGCGTGACCGTTTCCGGTAAAGCCGCCGCGATCGACCCGTATGTAGCGGCCGACGACGCATAAACAAAACGCCGGTGCCGGTCGAGCGCGAAATGCGCCAGGGTCTTGGTGTACTCGTAGTTGTTGCGAATCAGGAAAGACGCGTCTTTCTCAGTGGTCGAAGAACACGCCCCCAAGTGAAAAATGGAGGTCACGTCGTTGAAGGCGGTGGTCCCGCTCCTGATCTGGTCGCACAGAGTCTCGGCTTCAAGGTAGTCGGCAAACTGAAGGGGTACGAGGTTCTTCCATTTCTCGTCGCGGCCCAGAATATCGGCGACTATAATATTCTTTAAGCCACGCCGGTTCAGTTCCCAAATCAGCGCGCTGCCGATAAAACCCGCGCCCCCGGTTATAAGAATCCTGCCTTTTGAAAGATCGGTCATGTGTGTTAAGTTTACGATCCGCTCACAATAAGAAGCGGTACTTTGATTCCGTGCCGGACAGAGTTGATGGTGGTGCCAAAAATAAGATCTTTGAAGCCGCGATGTCCGTGCGATGCCATCACAATCAGATCGGGGTGTAAGTCGTGCGCCGCAGCGGTAATCTGACGGGCCGGGCTGTTGCCGTGGCGAATGACGACTTCGACCTCAACCTTTTGTTCACGCAGCGATGCGACGACGTTTCCGAGATAATCCTGCCCTTCTTTAATCTCCGCCGTCGAAGAGAGCGAGCCGAACATCTGACTGGTTACGCCTTCCTCCACGTGCAAAAGGATGAGCCGCGCCCCGTGCATTCTGGCGAGCGCCAACGCGTTTCCGAGCGCCTCCTGGTCGGCCTCGCTGTGGTCTAAGGGAACCAATATCCGGGAATAGGTCCGGCTCGGAAAGAGGGGCGCCGATTCCCCATGAATTGTTAGCGCGATCCGCTCAACAGCCAGCGGCTCCGGAATGGACTCTGGACGGAACCACGGCCATAGAGTGATAATCGACAGCAACAGAAGGAAACCCGCGCCGAACACGATGGAAGTGCCGATC
This sequence comes from Acidobacteriota bacterium, assembly GCA_030853405.1. Classification (GTDB taxonomy): domain Bacteria; phylum Acidobacteriota; class Terriglobia; order Bryobacterales; family Bryobacteraceae; genus Bog-105. The sequence goes on from JALYVD010000346.1 coordinate 26,612, forward strand.
ACCAGGGGATAGTACGGCCCGCTCTGCTGGGCCCAATCCCGGACCTGATTCCACATGAGCCAGATATTCAGAACGAGTATAAAGGCGGCGCAACTCCAGGCGCCTATTTGCACCCAGAGTCCGTTGGCGAACGCTCCCATGCGGCGACGGTTTCCCGTGAGATGCACCAGCGGAATGACGGCAAACGGTAACTGCAGGCTCAGCACCACCTGGCTCAGAAGCATGAGCTTGAAAGTGGCTTGACTGCCGAATAAATAAATTACGATCACGGCGGGAGTGATGGCAAAGAAGCGCGTCGTGGCGCGGCGCATCCAGGGCTGCATCCGGAACCGGAGAAAGCCTTCCATGACGATCTGGCCGGCCATCGTGCCGGTTAAAGTCGAGGATTGGCCAGAGCAGAGCAAGGCCGCGCCGAACAGTACGCTAGCCGCGGTTGTGCCCAGCAGGGGCGCCAGCAATTGATGGGCTTGCGCGATCTCCGTGACGACAATGTGCCGTTTGAAGAACACCGCCGCAGACATGATTAGGATGGCTGCGTTAACAAACAACGCCGCATTCAATGCCACGGTGGAATCGAGCAGGTTGAAAGTACAGGCGCGCCGTTTCTCTTCAGGAGTGTCCCCGATACGCCGAGTTTGCACCAGCGCCGAATGGAGATACAAATTGTGCGGCATCACGGTAGCTCCGAAGATTGCAACTGCAATGTAAAGACTGCCTTGGTTCAAGTGCGGGATCATGCCCGTCAGCACCTCATGCGCGTCCGGACGGGCGAGGAGAATTTCGAAGGCGAAACAGCCCGCAATGGTCGCGATGAGAACCAGTACGAACGCTTCGATCACGCGGATGCCCAAGCGGCTGAACCAAAGCACAAGCAGAGTGTCCGCGGCCGTGATCAAGACTCCGGCGAGCACGGGAATGTGGAAGAGCAGGTTCAGGCCAATCGCAGCGCCCAGCACCTCCGCCAGATCACAAGCTACAATTGCCAACTCGCAGAGGATCCAGAGCGTGTAGGAAATCGACCGCGGATATTCATCGCGGCAAGCCTGAGCGAGATCACGGCCCGTAACTATTCCCAGACGGGAGCTGAGGGTCTGCAACAGCAGAGCCATCGAGTTTGAAACGACCAGCACCCAGAGGAGCCGGTAACCGAAGCGCGCGCCGCCTTCCAGATCCGTAGCCCAGTTGCCCGGATCCATGTAACCGACGCTTACAAGGTAGGCAGGACCCGCGAACGCGAAGAGGCGTCGCCACAAGCTGGCGTGCGCGGTCGTGACGCTTTGATGAACCTCGGGCAGAGAGGTACCGCGCGGGTTCATGGATTCTTCGCGTACCATTGTGCCGGTTAAAAGCGCCCGGAGACAGCGGACGCCTTCACTGTCAGTATGGCATCGCCCGGTGCGCTGGGATTAACCGTTGGTCTTGTCGGGGTTGCGGTTCAAGTGCAGACGTTCTTTGAAGAAACTAAGCGCGAACGGGATTTCATCCGGGTAGTTGGCGCACCAGGCAACAATCCGTTCGAGTTTGACGGCGTCCTCTTGAATAGCGCTGATTTCCATCAACTCCGCTTCGACCACTTGTTCATCTCTTCGCATATTTCTTGTTTCGACGGGATTTCTATGCCAGAGTAGCAGGGCTAGGATCACTCCCTGACGGCCATGGCTCAGTAAGCGGTTTACCTTGTCAAGCGGCTTTCGCTTGCATGAGTTGTTCGGTCAGTTTATTCGCGCGGACACCATGCAAATAGGCTTCAACGTCGGCAGTTGAAAATTCGAACCCATGATCGGCTGGATCGAAGGGCTTGCGGTCGGCCTTGGCGGCAATGTAGAGCTTGGCGGCCTGGGCGAGTTCATCCTTTTCTTTCTGCTCGCGTTCGCGCTGAAGTTCTTTCACTTCCTTGATGAGTTTCTCGCGTAGGCGATGGAGACGCATTTCCTGAATTTGCAGGTTCCGGAACTGGCGTTCGTAGGCGAGGTAAGTATGCATGCGCAACATGGTGAGACGCGCGCGGGGATCGAGGTCCGTCACTTCGGCGGCGAACTGGTTGCAGCCCTTGAAGTAGAGCGCCTCTTCGATGCCGGGGATGCGGTCGATACGCCAGGTGGCGTCGGCTAGTGACTGGACAAGTTCGCACTCACGTTCGCCTATCGGGCCGTAGGCCTTGTCGTAGGCGATCAGGTGCTGTTCGTACCGTTCGGCGTCGTCTTCCGGAAGTAGAACGGTGCGGCCGGTGAGGGCGGTTTTCAGTGCGTTGCGGGAGGAGTTGGCCCTGCCTTCCGGGGTGATGGGACC
>JALYVD010000369.1 GCA_030853405.1 Acidobacteriota bacterium
TTGCGCCCGTCCCGCAGCCGAAAATCGCGGATGTCACGGTAAGCTTTGGTGTTGGAGAGAACGCGAACAAGCGGATTTCAGGTGATTTCGAGTACGAGGTCCTGCTCAGCCTGCTTCGCGGGAAGCGCCCGGTTCTGATTGACCGCGGCAACGGCGGCGAAGAAGCCGAACGCGTGAACGCGCTTGTGGAACGGCTGGTTGAGGGCACGGGATCTCCCGGGCTGTTGCATGTCCACGATGGAGCCCATGCATCGTTCGCAAGCCATATCCTGCAGAGCAAGTTGTATGTCGGCTACGACTCAGCGGGCCAGCATGTGGCTGCGGCAGGCAATGTTCCGCTTGTTTCAGTCTTCACAGGCTATGTATGCGAGCGCATGTTCGCGCGATGGCGACCAGACAATCCTGCGGCTCAGGTGATCCGCGTCGCTGAGGGGGAACAATCATCCGCGCTTGAGCGAACGATACATGCTATTTCGGCGGCGGAGGCGGCGGAGTAGGCAACGAAAAGGGATCCGATCCGCCGGTTTTCTTCGGCTGCGTTGGAGCGCTTGCACTTGCTGGTTGCTCTTGCGTCTTGCTATCCGGTATCGGTTCTGAATTGACAATGTCGCCGTACTTGATCTCGGAATTCGTGCCAAATTTCCGGTACATCCGGAATTCGATATCATTCTTGGTCTTATCTCGCCCCGCAGTCATCGTCAGCAACGCTTTGAGCGGACAAATATAGGGCTGGCCGTTGATCTCCACATCGTCGTAGTCAAGTCTTTCGTAAGCCTCGCTGACGGGGAAACTCTTTGGAATGTTTACCGCTTGGAAGACGATTCTCGCAACGGCTCCGGTATTTTCGTCCGCGTAAATCAACCCTTCGTATGCCGTAATAATCTGCTGATCGTTGTTGTAAACAATGTATTTGTCGGAATGTCCGCTATCGATGAAGTAGTGGAAAACGGCAACCCGCTTGCCCCGCAACGTTCCCCATTTACTCCAATCGAACTGTGCCTCACTGGACGGACTGAAAATTCCCCGCATTAAACTGCCAAACTCACCCGTTGAGCTTGCGCCTCCGATCTTCGCACCGACATCGTTCATGCTGACATTGGCATCTTGAAGCTTGCCATTGACAGAGATGACTCTGTAGTGTTCCTGGCCCTGGTTGTAACCGAGTTGCGCATTGACGGTTCCGATAATTCGATAGTTGTCGCCCGCATTGGGATCGATATAGTGACGCGTGACCTGAAGGCAAATAAAATTAGGCAGGTTCTCTGTGTAAGTCAGCGCGTACTGCTTGATAGCATCCAAAATTTCTTGCTGGCGAACGGAATTTGGGGGCGGAATGGTGGCTGGTTTGGCACCCAATGTGACCGTCGCCGGCCCGCCCTTAAGCGAGTTATCAGGAGCGGTTTCGGGCGAATAGGTCGCATCGTGCGAAGGCGGTTTCAGCTTAGCGCTCTCATCGCGCAGAGCGTGAAGCGCGTCTACAGTCTTGGGGCCCGCTCCCTGGGCTTCCAAATCCTCGATAGTCTTGTCCGTTAGCTTTTCGTTCAGGTGAACCTTTTTGAGATAAGCGGCTATTTGTTTGTCGGTGCTCTGCTTCATCGCGAGTTCCGACCGGAGGAACTGAGCCAGTTGATCTACATTCATCTCCATCTGGGCCTGCAACACCAGCGCGAAGCAGAACACAAATAGAGCAAGACGGAACTTCATAGTTTATTTATTATGATGACGTACCGTGAATCGCGAAGGTTGCGCGGTTTAAAGCTTCTGTTGCTTCTCCAATTGGAGAGAAATAGTCCCAATTGGAAAGCCGAGCTGGATCTGAAACTGAATCGGAGTCCTCTCCTGGTCGTCTGTCGTCCAAATAAGCAGACGGCCTTTACGTTTGTAGAGCACGTTGTCGAACAGGAAAGCTTCATACCGAATCGCAGGGTAGGTTTTGCCGTCGATGTTGATGGTCTCCTTTGCCTGTGCTTCGACTTTCGCGTAAACCAACTTTTTGCCATCGGTGATGGGCAGCGTGGTAGATTTGCCGGGCTGCAAGTCTATCTGGCTCAGAGTTGCGAGTGCGCCCGCTATCTCGTGCGTGCAAGCGGGAACGTCCAACTCCTTCTGCTTGGTTGTGTTTTTAATTACATCCCGCTCGGTGTAATCAACTTTGTGGCGCGTGTTGTCGAAAGTAAGATGAGTTAGCATGTGGCGCTTGCCTTCCTGCGCATCGAGGTCTACACTGGACGCACAGAATTGATCGTTGCTAACCGCCTTGTATCTATCGAGTACACGATAGAGCCGGGTCACCAGTCCCGCGCTTTCAAGATTTAGATCTATCGCCCAGCCGTTATCTGCGGCGCGCTGAAATTCCAGATTCGCGGTTCCAGCCGTGACAAGCCGCCACTCAATGCGATATGTGAGTTTCTCCTGGATGGGACCTCGCGGTGGCTTCTGTGCCTGCTGCCCCGGAGCGACGGTATTTGCTATGCAAAGAAGCAACAGCGCCGCTCGGACCCGGTGCATCGGAAAACGGAAACTTGGCATTAACTCTCTGAGTTTCGCAAACGGTGCTTTCAGAAGGCAATTTTGGGCGGTTGAAACCGCTCCCTTACGGTCACGGTTCTGAACCAGCGTGAGCAAGCGCTAGAAGTCAATTGACGCAAGAATCTCCGAAGGTTTGCGATCGAAGGCACGGCAAATGGCTAGTAGGCTTTCGATGCTGGGCAGATTCGCTCCACGTTCGATCGAGCTAATCTGGGACACGCTCAACTTAGTCGCCGCAGCCAATTCTTTCAACGACCAGTCGCGCTCCACGCGCAGTATCTTGATCCTGTGACCCAGGCGCTCGCGCAAACGGTCGTGAGGCGTCCTGCCGAGGCTAAACTGCTCGATAGCGTTGTGAAGAGTTTGCCGGAGTTGCGAAATTGAAAACGGTTTTGCGAGGTAATCGAAAACACGCAGCTTGAACGTGGCTCGCATATCTTCGAGCGAAGGGTATCCGGTAACAATGACGATGCACATGGCCGGCCAGCGCGTCAGCAACTGCTCGACAACTTTGTCGCCCGTCGCGGGCCCCATTTTCATGTCGAGCAGCACGATATCCGGAATGCGGTTTTCAGCTGAAGCGAAGAATTCTTCAGGAGACGCGAAGCTGCGAACCTCATAAAGACCTTCGTCGCGCAGAATATCCTCAATGTAGTTACGGAAATCCAGATCGTCATCAAGGACGGCGATATCGACAAGACCCGAAACGGGAACGGCGGCGGCTTCGATCATCGCAATCAGGCCGCCGCTGGCAGGACGACCTCCAGGGACGCTCCTCCTTCGGGACGATTGGAGGCGGAAATCGTCCCACCATGCTGCGTAACGATACCTTCGGCAACGGTAAGTCCGAGGCCGGTGCCGCTGGCATCAAGCCGCGTAGTCACGAAAGCCTCGAACAGATTCGGAAGGACCTGCGCGGAGATGCCGGGGCCATCGTCTAGCACCATGCAGCAGATATAATTCTGCCCGCCTCGGCGAATCGGTCTTGATTGGGCGGTAATGGCGCCGCCGGACGGCACGGCGATCAGCGCATTGCGCAGAAGGTTGACGAAAACCTGTACCAGGCGATCCGGATTTCCGAGCACCATATGCGCTTCCTGAACTTGATTCTGGAACGTCACGACGGCCGCTTTCTCATCGATTGCTACCAGATTCCAGCTCTCGTCGATCAATGGGCGCAAGAGCACGGCTTCCGTTTCCTGCTTGCGGACCCGTGCAAAATCCACTAAACCCTCGCTGATCTTCCGCATTCGCAGCGTAACCCGCAACATCCGCTGCAGCCTTTCGATGGTCTGAGAATCATGGATGGTTTCGAGAAGCTTTTCAATCGAGCCCTGAAGCACGGCAAGGGGCGTGTTCAATTCATGCGCGACGCTGGTACTGAGGAGACCGAGACTCACCAGACGGTCCTGCTCCTCAAGCCTCTGCAGCGCGTTTGCCAAGTCGTCTTCCTGCCTTCGCAACTGTGCCACGGTCGCGTTCCGGGAGTGCATGATTTGCCCGATTTCATCGTCGAGAATGAACTGCGTATCGATCATCTCGTTTTTGCGATCGTCACGCAGGGTGGCCTCATCCGCTTCTAACATCAGTTGCAAGGGCTTGTAGACGTACTGCGGCATGATGACGAATTCCATTACGATAATGGAAAGCGTGTAGATGGTTCCGAGCACGACGAAAAGACTGATGCGGGCCTGCCGCAGAGCCTTTTCGTAGAACTCGGAGCTGAGGCTAACGCGTCTGTAAGTGCCAGGGAGCGCACCGTCGCGGAAAAGCGTATGGCGGCCTTCCTGCCACGTTGCGGAGGGATTTTGAGTCAGGAACAGTTGCCCTTCGGCGGACAGCCCTAGAGCCGGCGCGCCGCCCTGGCGGAGGTCGTAGATACTCAACTCGCTCGCTTGTTTCCCGTTGCTCATCGGCAATTCGGCGCCGAAGATTTGTGACATCATGTGGAGTTCGCGCTGCATCGCGTTCTCGATGTGTTCGGCGAAGATCGGAATGACCGAAAGATAGACTGCGGTTGCCAGCACGAAGAAGAAAAAATTGTGAAGTACGACGAGCTTGTACCTCACCTTCAAGCCGCCGAAGTGCCGGATCAGCCATTTCGGAGCCGTTTTGGGCTTGCTAGGAAGCGAGTTCCTCTCGGTGTTCAATCTCCTGCTCCTTGTATTGCAGCTGGTAGAGTTTCCAGTAAATACCGCGGTGCGCCAGCAATTCCTGATGAGTGCCGATTTCGCGCATCTGCGCCTTATGCATCACGATAATACGATCGGCGCGTTGAATGGTGGAAAGCCGGTGAGCGATAACGAGCGACGTTCTCCCCGTGACCATGCGAGTGAGCGCCTCGCGCACGCGTAATTCGGTTTCAGTATCGACGCTGGAAGTGGCCTCATCCAGGATCAGAATGCGCGGGCTATGCGCCAGTGCGCGCGCAAAACTCATCAATTGCTTCTGCCCGGTAGAGAAGCCGTTACCTCGTTCTCGAACGGGCGTGTCGAATTTCCCGGGCAAGGTCTCAACAAAATCAAGCAGGTTCACCCGGTCGGCCGCACGCTCAACCTCGGCGTCGGTAATTGCCGTTGTGCCGAGCCGAATATTGCTGGCAACAGTCCCAGTAAACAAGTAGGGGTCTTGAAGAACAACGCCGAACTGTTTGCGCAAGTCGACTAGATCGTACTCGCGCACGTCGATGCCGCCGATCCGAATGGCCCCGCGCTGTACATCGTAAAACCGGAGCAGCAGATTCGTCAGAGTAGTCTTCCCTGCGCCGGTGTGTCCTACGACGGCAACGGTCTCGCCCGGCGATATGCGGAAGCTTACGTCACGGAGCACCCAATCTTCGCCGATGTAAGCGAACCAAACGTGATCGAATTCTATCGCCAACGAACCTTCGGCAAACGGCACGGTTCGTGCGGGTGAAACGATCTCAGGTTTGGTGTCCAGCAGTTTGAAGATGCGCTCGGAAGCTGCCATCGCGCCTTGGAGAATGTTGTATTTTTCGCTTAAATCCTGGATTGGGCGAAAGAAGCGCAACCCGTATTGGAAGAATGCGACCAGAACACCGAGTGTCAATGCGCCCTGGCTAATGCGGACGCCTCCATAAGCGAGGAGCAAGGCCAGTGCGAGCATCCCCAGGAACTCGACCACCGGGTAGAACCAACCGTAGGCGGTGATGGAATCCTTGAACGCGAGCATGTGCACCCGGTTGATTTCTTCAAACTCTTTCCGGCTTCGCTCTTCGCGGTTGAACAACTGCAGCACGGCAATTCCGGCGACGTGCTCCTGAAGATAGGAATTAATTCTTGCAATCGCGACGCGAATGCGGCGATAGCTTTGCGAGGCCGTGCGGCGAAACTGAACGGTTACCAGGACAACCAGAGGAAGAACCGCAAGCATCAGGCCGGTCATTCCAGGACTGAGGCGGGCCATGGCGATGATGACAAACGTCAGCATCATCACGTCGCCGACGATGGTGACTAATCCCGAAGCAAACAGATCGTTGAGCACATCGACATCGGTCGTAACACGGGTCACCAGGCGGCCCACGGGGTTCTTGTCGAAGTACGCGATATCGAGGGTCTGAAGATGCGCCATCAACTCGCGGCGCAGATCGAACATGGCCTTTTGTCCGGTCCATTGCATGAGATAGGTTTGTCCGAAATCGAAGAATAAGCCGATCAGGATAGCGCCGCCATACAGTCCAGCTAACTGTGCAAGGCCAGTCCAAGCATCGTGCGATAGCCAGTTATCGAGGAAGAGAAGCGCGTGCATAGTGGAGTGCACCGGGACCAGATAACGGTCCACCGCCAGCTTTGTTAAGAGCGGTCCGATAATCTGGAGGAGAGAATCGAACAGTAGCAGAATCATCGAGGCTGCGATGATCCATTTGTATGGCTTCATATAGGTGAGAAGCCGCCGCATCAGACGACCGTCGTAGGCCTTACCCAGTACTTCTTCTTCCAAGTAGTCCTGCCTTTTGCTTGAATTGGAACGTCTACCTTCAGCCTAGCGCGGAGCTTCTTCTTATTCCTTTGAGTGAATCATGAATGGTCTTGTTCTAATCGATAAACCTGGCGGTTGCACCAGCCACGATGTGGTGAATCGCTGGCGCAGGCTGGCCAATACGAAGCGGGTAGGGCATTTGGGCACTCTCGATCCGATGGCAACGGGCCTGCTGGCTATTGTCACGGGCAACGCCACTCGGCTGGCGCAGTACTTCGGCCACGATGAAAAGACTTACGTCGCTGAGATTACGTTTGGGATCGTTTCCGACACTTACGATATCGAAGGAGTGGTGCAGGAGACCGGCAATGTTGCTCCTTCAGATCCGGCAACGATTGTTTCAGCATTCGCCCGATATAGGGGCCGTTTTTTCCAGACTCCTCCGGCAGTATCCGCTAAGAAGATCAACGGCGTCCCTGCGTACAAATTGGCGCGCAAGAATGTAGCGGTTGAGCTGAAGCCAGTCGAGGTAGAAATTAAGCGGCTGGATGTGCAGAAGGTTTCGGGCAATCACGTCAGGGTATTGGTGACCTGTTCTTCCGGGACTTACATTCGCAGCCTGGCGCACGATGTCGGCCGGGACCTTGGCTGTGGCGCAGTGTTAAGCCGATTGCGCAGGACCGGAATCGGCGACTTGAATGTGGATCTGGCAAGATGTTTAGACGAATTGACGGAGCTTGCGGCGAGTGGGCGGTTGGCGGAGGCGGTGATTCCGGCTGCGAGGCTGCTGCCGAAATTTCCATCCGAGTATTTCGACATCGTAATCGAAACGCAGATTCGACAAGGCCGCGATTTTCGCACGTCACCGTTTGTCGTTCGGCCTGGCGCTCCGTACGTTAAAGCACTGTCCAGCGCCGGTGAATTGATAGCCATTGGCGAGTTAAGAATTCCTAATGTCTATCATCCAGGCACTGTTTTGTAAGTGATTCACCCAAGCACTCGCGGTCTGTGCTACACAAGTAAAGTCCGACTTAATCATGTGGTTCAAAATGACGCGTCTGTTCGCCACGCCGCTGCTCTTGTTGAGCGCAGCGGTAGGGTTGGCGCAAACGCCTGAGAACGCGCCGCCCCCACAGGAGCCGACAACGCCCGCTCCCAAGGTGCAACCTGCGCCGAAGGCACAGTTTTTTGCAGGTACCGTAACAGATGTCGACCAGGATCACGTGACTGTCTCGCGTACGCTGGTGGGTAAGGCGCCCGAGAGCCGGACGTTTCTGATTAAGCCGGAAACGAAGGTGAGCAAGCCGCTACGGCAGAAGGCTCGAGTGACGGTGCGATACAAGAGTTTTCCGGAGGGCGATGTTGCTCTCGAAATTCGAATTCACTCGCAACCGCGGGCGCCCAAGACGTCTTAGACCGGGTGGGGCGTCAGTGCTCCTTACAGATGGATGCGCCCAGATGCCGCCAAAGCAATTCTCGCCCGCGTTCGTGCACAACCCTAGTAGAGAATTAGTGACTACGCGTACGACCGCTTGCGCGCGCGGCTCAGTTGTGCTGTACCGAGCCACGACTGCGAGGAAGCGGACACTGCCGAGTCCATCTTATGGGCGTAGGTTTTATCCCCAGAACCGCTCGGAATGAAATGCTCAACCCGTTCGAGAACCGAAACATATCGTCAAGGGAGCTAAAACTCCGGTTCTTCAGCCCGAGCGCCGCCCGAACGTTGCTCAAGCCAGCCACGTGAGCCGAGTCCGCTTACCCGGCCGCGACGTCGGAAACCGTGACAAGCATCAGACTGTCCGCTTGTGCGGCGACACTGTGCGGCGCTCCGCCACGAACGCTCAGCACCATGCCGGGAACCAGTTCCGCCCTGTCTTCGCCTTCTATAAATAGCGCTCTTCCGTGTAGGCACTGCACCGTTATCGCCCCACGCGTCTTGTGCTCGGGCATCTCCTCGGAAGCCTTCAAGTGCAGCAGGAAACTACGTAAGCCGTCTTCGCGAAGCAATGGTGTCATTCTTGGCAACGACGCGAAATCCGCCATGTGGCCGGAAAGATCAACTTGGTTCATAAAGCCTCCTTTGTGAGTCCAATCCACTTATTCACTACCGGAGGTTTGAACTGTTCGAACGAGTCCAACAGCCGGCATGGATCGATTTCTACTCGTAGCAATTTCCGATGCTCCGCAGGCAGAAATCCGTCATCGACCGCTCTATCCGTCATGCCGACAAGCGCATCGAAGTACCCGAGCACGTTCAACACTCCGCAAGCCTTCTTCTGCAGCCCTAACTGCGTCCACGTCAGAACTTCGAAAAATTCTTCCAAAGTGCCAAAGCCTCCCGGCAGGGCAATGAAAGCCTCGGACTTCTCCGCCATCAGCGCCTTGCGTTGGTGCATCGAGTTAACCACGTGTAACTCGGTTAAGCCTGTATGCGCGACTTCTTTGTCCACCATCGCCTGCGGAATTACGCCGGTCACGGTCCCGCCTGCCGCAAGACAAGCATCCGCAACCACGCCCATCAATCCCAACCTGCTACCGCCGTAAATTAGCCGGACGTGCCGCGCAGCCAACTCTGTCCCGAGCAAAAGGGCCATCTGGCGGTACTCGTCGCGGTTGCCAAAGCTGGACCCGCAGAACACGCACACCGAACGGATCGTCACGCCGCTCGTGTAAACCGCCACACCGCCGCCGGAGGCAAGTTCCTCCAAACGCGGCCAAGGCATTCCGCTTTCAATCCAAGCTCGGCGCTCGGAATAGGACAGCAGGGCGCATAGGTGTATTGAATCAATTGTCCGGTTGGAGCAAGCGTTTTCATCATTGCGTTGACTAGCGCAATTTGTTCCGCTGGCTTGAAGTTTCGGATAGGGAGACTCGAAAGAAGTGTTTGAACCTTACCGACGTGCTCGTGTTCCAGCATGCTGCTGGCGTGTAAAGCATCGCCGCAGTGCACCTGAACCCGCGGGAAGCGGTCCTGAAGGTAAGCCGCTAACCGCACGTCTCGCTCTATGACTACCAGACGGTCCGGCTTCACCCCGCGATTCAGCAACGCCTCCGTGATGGAGCCGGTTCCCGCACCGACTTCCAAAATCATGGAACTGCCCACATCGACACTGGATGCAACCAACCGCGAGAGGCGCGGCGAACTGGGCGCGACGGCGCCGACGGATAGCGGATTCCGGAGGAGGGATCGGAAGAATACCCACGGGCCAAAGGTTTCAAGGGCTGTCATAGATGAGTAAGAAACGCGACACAGCGTTCGGCCGCCTCAATTCTAATCTCCTAAGTTTTAGGGGCGAGACGACTTGCCCGTCATCTCGCCCCTTCGGTTTAGTCTACGTGACTGGGAATCTATATTTACCAACGAGACCCGCCGCCGCGCTGACTTCCGCCACGGCCGCCCCCTCCGCCGCGCGGACGGTCACCGCCGAATCCAGACCCGCCGCCCTCCGCCTTCGGACGAGCCTCGTTCACGTTCATGTTGCGGCCGTTCAGGTCGGAGCCGTTCAACTGCGCAATCGCATTTTCCGCATCGCGCTTTTCGGTCATTTCTACGAAGGCGAAGCCCCGGGACTGCCCGCTATCGCGGTCCGTAACGATATTTACGCGCTCCACGTTGCCAAACTGCGAAAAGGCGGCGAGAAGTTCCTCTTGAGTGGTCCGGAAACTAAGATTTCCGACGAATATATTGGTCATTTAAAGGATTCCTTTCGAATGAGTTGTCTCTATCGGACTGCTCTAGGAACCGACACCGGAATACGGATACGGGCGGGCGGCCAGAAGGGCACTCGAATGGTGGACGATGCTGCAAAGACAACTCGACTATATCAGTTGTTTATAGGCTTGTCGATGGGAATAGCGGTTTTGGATTTCACAAACTCCAGCACTGCCTCCACAACCACATCGGGCCTTTCAAGCTGTATCCAATGGCCTGTCCCCTGCACGCGCACATGTTTTCCGCAGCCGCTCTGCTGGACCCACGAATCGCGCTCCCGAAGTTCGGCTTCAGTTGAATTTCCCGCCGACAGCACTGTGAACGGAATCCCCGCCGGGATAACCAGCGTCCGGGCGGCACGAGCGCTTTCGGGCAGGCACTCAAGATAGGCGGCCATCGCGCGAAAATTCTTCGGGTTGCACCAGTGTGACTGGATAACCGGCCACGCCTCACGCGGAAGCTTCCGCACTTCTCCTATCAGGCGCTCCATCGTGCCGGTTCCCTGACCAGCCGCCGCCCGGCCCAGCAGTTTCGGAAGCCACCGCCCTCC
>JALYVD010000302.1 GCA_030853405.1 Acidobacteriota bacterium
TCGTTTTGCTGCGCCAAGGTGGTCTACTGGTTCTTTCTTTAGCTTTCCGGGTTAAGGTAGGCCTGCACGTACTATCCCGGTAAGGCGTCTTCCTTTCAAACGAGAGGAATATATTCCGCAGGGGACAGTGTTCCTTGTAAAGGGCAGGTCAGATTTGGTGTCGCGTCCGAAAAGTCCCCGAATGCGTTTGCGACCATAGTCTAACATACGCTGGATACGGCTAAAGTGAAGTTTCCAAACACATTACGGCATTGTTTACGAAATGGCGCCGCGCTCATTTGCCTGGCGGCTCTAGTTTTACCGCCGCTTGAGGCGCGTACCCGAAAGGGCGATAAACTCCTCAAGCTCGGTCAGCAGGCGGAGAGTCAGAAAGATTATGACCACGCAATCAGTTACTATGATCAGGCGTTAGCCACCGACCCGAAGGATGCGGGCTACATGATTGCCAGCCACCGGGGCCACACGGCGGCTGGGGATTGGCACATCGCGCAAGGCAAGGCTTTGGTAGCGCAGCAGAAGCTGGACGAAGCCATGGTGGAGTTCCAAAAGGCTTTTCTCGCCGACGCTAGCTCGCAGATTGCCGTACAGGAGATCCGGGACACTGCCGCCATGCAGAAGGAGCGCGCGCAAGCGGTCCCCGGTGCAACGATTCTGACGCCTGCCGAACGGTCTCGCCAGGACATCGAAAAGCGGATCAACTCCCTCGAAGGGCCACCCCAACTGCGACCGATCAACGACCAGATCAGCAGTCTGAAAATGAACAATCAGCCGGCGCGCGTCCTCTATGAAAGTGTCGGGAAACTGGCTGGCGTCAATGTGCTGCTGGACCCACAGGGCATTGAGGCCGCTACTGGGAAAAACTTCAATCTCAATCTCAATAACGTGACCCTCGAAGACGCCTTAGACTACATCGGCCTCGAGACGCATACCTTCTGGAAGCCGATCAGCCGGAATGCCATCTTTGTGACTCAGGAGAGCGACACAAAACGTACCGAGTTCCAGGACGAAGTTGTGAAAGTGTTCTACATCCAGAACGCGGCGACACCGGCCGAATTTACGGAAATCTTCAACGCCGTGCGTACAGTCGCCAAGCTGAACACGGGTATTTTCCAGGTGCAAGGGCAAAGTGCGATCGTCGCTCGCGCACCGATTGACACCATTTCTATCGTCGAGAAGCTCATCCACGATCTGGACAAACCGAAGCCGGAAGTCGTGGTTGACGTGCTGGTGCTTGAAGTTAACAAGACCCGAACCCGGACGCTAGGAGCCTCGATCCTCGGCGCAGGCGGGTTGAGCATCCCGGCCAGCTTCACCCCCCGCGCTTCAATCCAGGTGCCAGGCACGTCTACGGGCACTGGAACAGGCACAGGGACCGGAACAGGTACCGGCACAGGAACGGGAACCGGAATTGGAACCGGCACTGGTACGGGAACAGGAACGGGTGTCGGCACAGGTGTAGGCACGGGTTCAAGCATCCCCATTTCAAATCTGGGCCATTTGTCAACGGCCGACTTTTCGACGACTTTGCCGGGCGCCTTATTACAGGCTCTGCTCTCCGATAGCTCCTCCAGAATCCTTCAACGCCCCCAGATTCGCGCGACGGATAACGGCAAAGCTTCGTTGAAGATCGGCGAGAAAATTCCCTATGTTTCTGGATCTTTAAACTCAGCCGTGGCCACGCCCGGTTCCATTCCGTATGCCACTACCCAGTTCCAGCAGATTGACGTCGGCGTGAATATCGATTTGCAGCCGCACGTGAACGGACCGAACGATGTCAGCCTGCATATCAAAGTGGAAATATCCAGCAACCCCAACAATGTTTCCATCGGCGGCATTGAGGAGCCGGTGATTGCGCAGCGGGTGAACGAAGCCGATGTCCGCATGAGGGACGGAGAAGTGAGCCTCCTCGGCGGGTTGTCCGATGTAGAAAACAGCAATTCGGCCAGTGGCGTACCGGGAATTCTCAATGTCCCGGTTCTGGGGTATCTGTTCGGATCCAAGGTGAAAACTAAAACGGACGACGAAATCCTGGTGGCTTTGATTCCGCATATTGTCCGTGCGCCGGACTACAGCAGCATGGCTGGTCCTGGCGTCTATGCCGGCACTGACCGGGTAGTCCGAGTCCAACGCAGGGTTGAAGTTTCGCCATCCACGCTCGCTCCGACCGATGGCGCGCGAAACACGGCGGTTCCCGATGGTGTGAGTCCGAATGGAGTGAGCCCGAATGCGCCTCCGCAGAATCTACCAGTCACGGGTCCGGCCCCGCAGCCGCCGCCCCGGGTATACCCGCCACCCGTTCCCGGAAGGAATCCACCGCAGCCCACGCCGCAGCAGCCTTAAGATGGAGCTTCGTGGTTGATGTTGCGCCTAAGTGAGCGGTCCAGCGTGGCCCGGCGTCGGAAAAAGCAAGCCGGATTAACTCTCGTCGAGTTGATCGTTGCTTTCACTATCCTGCTGATTCTCTCGACCATGGCCGTACCCTTGGCCCGTTACCAGATACGCCGCGAACGCGAAAAAGAATTACGCTCCGATTTGCAAGATATGCGCCACGCCATCGACAAATACAAAGATATGTGCGACGGGGGCAAAATACAAAGCGCTAACCCGGACGCTTACTGTTACCCGCCGACGCTGGAGGTGCTGGTGGAGGGAGTGAAATTATCCAACACCATCACCGGCGCTGGCCAGGGCAGTGGGAAAGTTCGCTTTCTGCGCCGGATACCAAAGGACCCGATGACAGGCAGCGCCGATTGGGGCAAACGAAGCATGCAGGATGAGGCGGATTCGAGTTCCTGGGGCGGCCAGAATGTCTTCGACGTATTCTCGACCACGGTCGATACAGCCTCCGACGGTACGCCGTATTCGCAATGGTGAAGGTGAGCGTGAGTAGCACAGCGACACTTGGACTGCCCGGGAAGCTACGGCGCGGCTTCACTCTCATCGAGTTGATGGTGGTGATGGCCATCATTTCGATTCTTATCGCGATTTCCTTGCCCATTTATCAGAAGTCAATGATACGGGCGCGGGAAAGCGTTCTCCGCAGCAACCTGTTTACCTTACGCAACGTGATCGACGAATACACGGTGGATAAGGAACAGGCGCCCGAAACTCTGCAGGATCTGGTCTCGGGGGGATATTTAAGACAGATTCCCCAGGATCCGATGACGAACTCCGACCAGACCTGGCGGATCACGATGGAAGACACGGCGGTCGGCGGAAGCAATGCCACGCCTGGTATCTTCGACGTGCACAGCGGCTCCGATAAGACTTCGCTCGAAGGAACGCCCTACGCCGACTGGTGAGAATTCAAAGTAGGGCGCTTAAGAGCTTGTTAAACTGAAGAACGGCGGTTTACCGTCTCATTCCCCGATCGTCTAAAGGTAGGACAGCGGCCTTTGAAGCCGTGAATCGTGGTTCGAATCCATGTCGGGGAGCCATTACTGTTCCGAAACAGTCGTTGTTGTTTCAGCAGAACGCAAACTTCTACAATGAAGCCATGAAGAGGACTGTTCGCAAGACATTCTCCTATTCGGTATTCTATGAACGCGATTCCGAAGGAGGCTTCGCGGCTTGCGTTCCCGCTCTCCCCGGTGCCACACGCAAGGGGAGACATTGGAAGAAACGGAGCGCAATGTCAAGGAGGAGGCGATCACATTGTATCTCGAGAGCTTGTCAGCTCACGGGGAACCCATTCCAGTGAGGCCCCGTCCTTCCAGGGGAGAGTTACAGTCCCAGTCTCTATTCCCGCCTAGAAATGGCTAAGCTTCCTTCCCTCACCGCGCGGAAAGTGGTCCGGGCCCTGAAACGGGCGGGATT
Organism: Acidobacteriota bacterium; assembly: GCA_030853405.1. Lineage (GTDB taxonomy): Bacteria > Acidobacteriota > Terriglobia > Bryobacterales > Bryobacteraceae > Bog-105. The sequence continues at coordinate 3,817 of JALYVD010000302.1, forward strand.
CATCGAGGACCGGCAGAAGGGAGGCCACCACCTGATCTTGATCCACCCTAGAGACGAAGGCTCGAACCGTGGTACCCGTTCATCCGGGCAGGACCATCAAGGAATCACTTCTCCGCGCAATCATTCGGGACGCGAACCTCGGGGTTGAAGAGTTCACGGAGTTGTTGTGATTCAAAACGAAGCGGGAGCGCGTCTTAAGCAGGAAGGCGATGTCTTGCACGTAAGAGAGCACGTTGTTTGCGTTAGATCCGGTCAAGGCAAAAAGTTCTAAAAGCATCCATGTCGGGGAGCCAAGTACTTTTCGCCGTGAAATCCGAATAAGTTCGAACGTCCTGGCCGGCCAAGGCTGCTTCTCTAGAATTATCGAAAATCCCGGCTGTGCGCGGGAAACGCTGGAGCGCCTTTCTGCGGGTCGAGTTGCTTCAGTTGCACGGACCAATCCCAGATATGGCGGGCGACAACATGTAGCACTTGACCCTCTTTTTGCACGACTCCCCTGCAGGCCAACAGTCTTGCATGATAAACAGCGTCATGATGTTTCTCGTGCACGTGCTTCCAGATGATCAGATTGGCTGCTCCGGTTTCATCTTCCATCGTGACGAAGATTGTCTCCTTTGCGGTTTGCGGGTGCTGGCGGAATAGCACGAGGCCGGCCACCAGAACGGTTTTTCCGTGCGGTATTTTTTTCAAATCGGCTGCTGTGGTGACCAGCCTTGCTTTCAGACGAGGACGCAGGAAGGTCAGCGGATGCTGGCGCAACGTGAGCCCCGTGGCGAAATAGTCGGCCACAACTTCCTGGCTCCCGGTCGTGGGCGGCAGGTCTGCATCGGGGTCGTCGAACAACTCCGCGGCGGCAAATAGCGGAGGAATCTTTCCATCGAGAACGCTGGTCTTCCAAAGAGCCTGCCGCCGGCCGAGTGTCATTGAGGCGAACGCGTCGGCTTGCGCCAAACGATCGAGCGCGCGGCGGCTGCATCGGGCTCGTCTTGCAATCTCGCAAGGCGTGCGATATCCCGGCCCTCGCGCCGCCACCAGTGTTTGCGCGTCCTTTTCCGGCAGGCCGGAGACCATTTGCAATCCCAGCCGGATAGCATGCCGCGATGAGTTTTCGGCCAGCTCCAGCGTCGTCTCCCAGTTGCTGTGATTGACGTCTATGGGACGGACTTCCACTCCGTGCTCACGGGCGTCACGGACCAGTTGAGCCGGAGCATAAAAGCCCATGGGTTGGCTGTTCAGTAATGCCGCGCAGAAGACGTCTGGATGGTGGCATTTGATCCACGCCGAGACGTACACCAGGTTGGCGAACGAGATGGCGTGCGCTTCGGGAAATCCATAGGTGCCGAAACCTTCGATCTGACTGAAGCAACGGTCGGCATACTCTTTGGAGTAGCCGTTCTTTCGCATCCCATCGAGGAAACGTTCGCGAAGCGAGGAGATCGTACCCACATGGCGAAAAGTTGCGAGTGCCCGGCGGAGTTCATCCGCTTCAGTGGGAGTGAAATCTGCTCCGATGATGGCAATCTGCATCGCCTGTTCCTGGAAGAGCGGGACGCCCAGAGTTTTTTCAAGAACGGTTTTCAATTCCGGGCTGGGATATTCGACTGGATCCTTCCCTTCGCGCCGCCGGAGATAAGGGTGCACCATGTCTCCCTGAATGGGTCCTGGGCGGACAATGGCAACTTCGATTACAAGGTCATAAAATGTCTTCGGCTTCATGCGCGGCAACATACTTTGCTGAGCGCGGCTTTCCACTTGAAAGACTCCAATGGAATCCGCATTTTGGAGCATTGCGTATACCGATGGATCCTCGTGCGGAATGTTGGCAAGAGTGAATTCTTTTCCGTAGTGGCGCTCCATCAACTCGAATGCCCTTCGAATGGCGCTGAGCATCCCCAGGCCGAGAATATCGACTTTCATCATTCCCAACTCGTCGATATCATCTTTATCCCATTGAATAACGGTGCGGTCCTTCATTCGCGCGTTTTCAACCGGAACCAATTCATCCAGGCGGCCGCGCGCAATGACAAATCCGCCGACGTGCTGCGAGAGGTGCCGAGGAAAGCCGATCAGTTGATCCATTAAATTCACAGCTAATTCCCGCCGTTCCGGTGAAGTATGGCTTGTGAGATCCAGCACTTTCCCTACCTCACGGATGACGCGCCGTCTGCGGTAGTGCACCACGGTGGCGGTGAGCCCGGCGCGGTCGCGCCCATACTTTTCATAGATGTGCTGAATAACCTCTTCGCGCCGATCGTGTTCGAAATCGACGTCAATGTCGGGTGGCTCATTGCGCGCGGCTGAGATGAATCTTTCGAACAGCAGTCCACGGGCAACAGGATCCGCTTCCGTGATCTTCAGGCAGTAACATACGACCGAATTTGCCGCCGATCCGCGCCCCTGGCAAAGAATCTTTTTGCTCGCCGCAAACTTCACAATTTCATGGACGGTGAGGAAATAAGGCGCGTACTCTCGCTCGGCGATCAGCTTCAACTCATGATCTATTTGCTTTGTGACGGCTTCGGGGACCCCTTCGGGATAACGGACTTTTGCGCCCGCCAACGTACGGCGCTTCAGATCTTCGAAAGCCGATATGCCGGGTTCAACGGTCTCTTCGGGATATTCGTAGCGAAGCTCGTCCAGCGAGAAGCGGCATCGATCCGCAATTTCGATTGTCGCTTCAAGAGCTTCTGGCCATTCCTCGAAGAGTTGCGTCATTTCACGCGGCGGTTTTAAGTGGCGCTCGGCATTAGCGTCCAGGCGAAACCCTGCTTCGGCGAGCGTGCATTGTTCGCGAATGCACGTCAACACGTCCTGAAGCATCTTCCGCTCGGGGCCGTAATAGAGAACATCATTCGCCGCGACGATAGGAAGGGAGAGAGAACGGGCAAAACCGGCAACTGTACGAATCCACTGTTGGTCGTCACCGCGATAAGAGTGGGTTAACGCAAGGTGGAGATTTCCGCGAAATAAATCGGCGCAGCGCTGAATGTGCGTTCTTGCGGAGTCGGTGAGAACTTGCGGAAAGGGAAGAATGAAGTGCTGGCCTTCCGCATAATTCACAACATCGTTAAGTTCGAGACTGCATTCTCCTTTGTTTGCGCGACGGCGGCCCAATGTGAGAAGTTGCGTGAGATTTCCGTATGCTTTGCGATTTGTTGGATAACAGAGAATACTCTCTCCGTTGCGAAGATCAAGCCGGCATCCCACAATGAAGCGAGTGCGATGCGCAGCCATCTTCTTCAACGTGGAATGGGCCAGCACAATTCCGGAAAGCGTATTGCGATCTGTGAGAGCGATCGCGTGATATCCGTATTCATGAGCTGCGGCTACTAACTCCTGAGGATGCGATGCTCCCCGAAGAAAGCTGAAATTGGACGATACCTGTAGCTCGGCGTAATTGCGCATGGGTGGCTATGGAAGATGTCCGTGAAGAAACCAGTGTTCTGAAGAATCGCGGAAAATCCAGAACCGGAATCCCTGGGCGTCTTCGATCCGATAGTAATCGCGCGTACTCCAGCGGGAAGCCTTGTCTCGCCACCATTCGGCAGTTAAACGTTCCGGGCCCTCGGACCGGACAATACGATGTTTCTGGCCGCCGATGAAAAATTGTACGGGAAATTCGCCGGGAATGAGAATCGAGACTTCAATGCGCATAGGGGGATCGATTAGCCGAACCGGGCGGATGCGGTAAGCCGGCCACTCTGCGCTTACAGCGGTGGGTACGGCAGCGGGGCGAAACTCGACTGCATACTCCGGCAAGAAGCTCTCGCGCACCCGGACGCGATTCACTTCCTGAAAGCCCAATTTCATGCCGAAACGATCGACCAGCGCGCCGAAGGACGATTCGTCTTCAACGGGGTTCGTCTGCAAAAGACTGAGTTGCATTGGATCGAGCGCTTCGACATCCAGCACGGAGAGGACAAATGTTTCGAATCCAAAGCCAGACCTGAGAGCGCCTACCCTTTCGCCGAAAAGACTCATCAGGTGAGGAATGGAACGCGTGGGCTTCGAAGTACGAATTTCGCATCGATCCACGGTCCCATCCACCCGGTAGCAGGCAAGGTTCATGTGCCGCGAACCCAGACCGCTTTTTTCGAGCCTCTTACAAATCTCGTGGAGCAGATCGCGCAGCACGTATTCAACCGCACCGGCTGTCGAGATCGGTTCGGCGAGAATCCGTGTCGCTCGATGCGGCGCCGGCGGCCGCCAAGGCGTCAGCGGCTCTTCAGCTTGGTGAAAGGTCTGATCGAGACGCCAGAGAAGCGTGTCGCCGAATCGCGCGGCCAGCGAACGGCGAGGGATTTTTCTCACCATTGAAATGGTGAACAGGCCGAACTTTCGCAACTCAAGAACAATCTCACTAGGAAGCCGGAGCGCCTCGACGGGCAACGGAGAGAGCGCGGAAACGGCATTTTCTCCGTGAACGATGAATCTCTTGCCGTAGCGCGCCAAGGCCCATGCGATGCCCCATGTATCGGCTATTGCCCCTTGTGATTTGATGCCCATCCGGTGAAGACGCCGCTTAAGATCGAGAAGGAGTGCGTCTTCTCCACCGAAAAGATGAGTGCAGCCAGTAATGTCGAGAATGATGCCGTCGCTTCCATCGGCTGCGGCCAGCGGCGAGTAACGGTCGCACCATTCGACGAGTTGCGTCAGCCGTTCGCCGGTAACGGCGGGACAGAAAAGACTGAGAAAACGCCGCGCCATCTCATCCCGCCAGCGCCTCGCGCGTTGTTTGTGGGGCCAATTGATTGAACAAAGAGCTCAGCCGTTGATTGCGCCATTCTATGGTCCAACTCCCCGGCCGGCCGCCACGGCAATAGAGAAGATCGAGCCTCCATGTCGGCTCGTCAAACCTTTGTCCTGGCTCCCCAACATTGGATGAAATCTTCCATCGCGTGATGGGTGCGGCGATTGGATCTGAAGTGACGTTGCCTAAAAGAAAACCCGTTGCTCCGCTGCTTTCCGCTGCAAGTTGCAGGCGTCGGGAGTCGGTCAGGTCCACGCCATTCAATACCGCCATCACCGTGCTCACTTGCGGGCATCGGAGCGCTTCCATCACCGCCCAGGAGCGAGCCTGTGATTGCCGCGCGGAGACGAAAAGAAATTGATCCAGTCTCATTCCGTAAGGAAGAAGTCCCAGCGGATGCAAGGAACGGTCGGGCGCGATACAAACGATGTTGCCTTGGTCTCCGGCGATGCGCGCCGACAGAATCGAGGAAAAAGCCAGAGCACTGGCAAGACTCGCGCCTTTCACCTCATGAATGCACCCTGTAGACAGACCGCCGTGGGGCATCCAACGATCCACTGCATCCGCAACTGGAATGGTACGCGACAAGCGCCGCTGCGTCTCTTCCAGACAGCGGAGGCGCTCACGAAGTTTTTCAAGGGCCGGGTGAGGGGACATTTCTCAGCAATCAGCATAACATCATTTTCGCCTTATGTTCGCCTTAGTCGGTGGAGCGAACGTGCCGTTTAGCAAGGTCTAGGCGTAAAGGCGTTCTGAAACGGTGTGCCCCTTGCCGTTCAATCTCCACCCTTGGCGGTGAAGTCCGTCCGCATCCTTCGCCTAGGGCACTCCCTCGAATGGCCAAACCTCTGAAATTGTTTTACTCAACATCCAGCGCTTGTCTTCCTCGTTCAGGAACGCCATGTCGTCCCGGACGAGCGTCAGCGCCTGTGCGTACGTTGCCCGGGAATTCTCGATAATCGGCCAATCGGTCGCCCACATCAATCGTCGCGGACCAAATGCCGCATGCAGGCGCTTCACCAGTTCCTGTGCGTCCAGCCAGGGATATTTTTGCTTCGACAAAGACCACGAGTGCGACGTCTTCACAAAAGTCCGCAGGTGCCGCTTTAGCGCAATCAACTTATCCAATTCCCGCGGCTGGTCTACCGGACAATCGGCCATGTGATCGATCACCAGCGTCAAATCCGGACACTGGTCCATCAAGCGCCCCACTGCGGGCATTCGCGAGATGGGCGCCAGTATCGTCATCGGCACTTTAAGGTCTTCGCAACGCTTCCATAGCGGCGGCATCAGCGGCCCTTCGATCCAATCCCCGGAAGCATCGGCGCCAGGGCTTAGCCGTACACCTTCGAACCCATCCTCCTGGACCAACCGCGAAAGACGATCGGGCGACGCCGTATCGAGCGGATCGACACGCGCCACACCCTTGAAGTAAGGCGCATATTGCTTCAGTACGCTGGCGAGATAGCGGTTGTCGTAGCGGTAGTGGCTCACTTGAATGATTACCGTGCGTTCGACGCGGTTCGCTTTCATCAGCCCCAGCAGCGTCTCAGGAGCGGCATCGCGCGCCGGAACATTTGCTCCGGCTGCAAACGGGAACCGCGGATCGTGCTTCCATACGTGCACGTGCGGATCGATGATGTGATAGTTCGGATGCTCAACGGTCTGTTCTGGCATGAAGGCGTTGGCTAGAGTTCCCAAGAATATTCGTCGGCTGTGCATGCGGTCACAAATAAATCGGTTCGAGCTTGTTCACGATGTAGTTCCCACACCGCTCGTAACTCGCTTTTGGGCCATTCCGCGCGGTATCCAGATCCACACAATTCCAGCCCTTGTAAGCGATCTCCTTCAGCACACGATGACAGCCGGGAAAATCGATCTCGCCGTCTCCTAAATCGTAGATGCTCGACAAGAATTTGGCGGCCTCGGGATTCAGTTGACTTCCATTGGCGTCGGTGAAGTTAGTCGGCGCAGTCCATCTGGCATCTTTGTAATCCATCATCACAAGGCGGCTCTTGTACTTCTGAAACGTCTCGACGACATTGCCTCCAGCTAAATGCAGGTGCGCCGTGTCGGGAGAGAACCCGAACAGTCGGGGATCGGTCATGCGCATGCAACGGTCAATCTCGTCGGGTCTCTCGCACATCTGCCCAAGGTGGTTGTGCAAACCTGCGCGAAAGCCCTTCTCCCCGGCCAGTTCGCCGATCCGGTTGAAGGTCACGCACATCGTTCGGAATGCCGTCTCAGCGTCCGTCTCCGGCGGTCGCCGTGACGGCGAGAAGACCACCAGCCGGTTTGCTCCGAAGGACACGAGAAATTGCAGGGCCTCCCTGGCACGTTGAAGCACCTGCTTCTGCTGCTTAGGGTCATGTGAGGGGCCGCCGAACGAAATCGTCGCGATGTGGAGGTTGCGCTTGTTCAGCTCCGTCTCCAGTTGACTCACGGTTAGGCCATACTTCTGCAAAATACCGGGAAACTGGGTCATGCGGATGCCGATAAATCCGGTATCCCGCATAACATCGAGAATGTCGGTGAATGCAACTGGTTTGAAGTGATTCCAAAGATTCGCGCTCAGCGCCCACTTCACGTTTTTGTTTGCAGGCAAGCGCCGGCTCATCGCGAACAAAGCGGTTGACAGGGTTGCGAGAAAAGATCGCCTATGCATGAGTGCCGATTGGAATCATACTACGCGAGCCTGCGACACCGCGGAAAAAATAATGCTTGCAAAGTGCCAAGTCCAGATATAAGATGTCAGACGTCAATATGGGTATTTCGAACGTCGGAGAAATGCCAAACGTGGGTAAACTGCGCTGGACTGCGTTCGTTGGCACATAACATGTCAGACAACACGACGGTTGAATCGTCGGAAACAGTGAAAATGCGCGATCGGAACTTTCGAAAGGGATCCGGTAACCTCACCCAGCAAGTGGTGGATCGCCTATCGAATCTGATTGATAGCGGCGCGCTTGCGCCAGGCGGGAAACTCCCTCCGGAGTCTGAGATTGTTCGTGAGCAGGGTGTCAGCCGAACCGTTGTGCGGGAGGCGATCTCAAAACTCCAAGCGGCGGGAATCGTGACTACGCGCCATGGAATCGGAACATTCGTTCTGGACAACACTAAGTCCGATTTTGGGATCAAGGCCGGGTCAGTCACTACAATCCGCGACGTGTTGGCAATGCTGGAACTCCGCATCAGTATCGAAACGGAGGCGGCTGCGTTAGCGGCGATCCGGCATACGGAGGAACATCTGAACGAGATGCGGAGGGCGTTGGATTCCTTCCGCGATCATCTCGCCAATGGGAAGGCGACGGTAGGTCCCGACTTTGAATTTCATCTGGGGATCGCGCGAGCCACGGGAAATAATTACTTCTGGAACATTCTGAATCACCTGGGGCCTTCGGTAATCCCGCGCTCACGGTTTCCAATCAACGAGCGTCAGCCAAACGAGCACGGGTATCTGGTCCGCATCAGCAACGAGCATGAGGATACTTATAACGCCGTAGCGCGCCGCGATCCTGAGGCCGCGCGTGCGGCAATTCGAAATCATCTCGGCAATAGCCGTGAAAGGATGCGGCGCGTATATCAGATCGCGGAGTAGCCTTCAGCCATGAATATTCACGACCAAAACGCGGCTTGCATCGATGGGAACTCTCCACGGATAACGGCCGTGCGCGTTGTCCCGGTAGCCGGTTACGACAGCATGTTGCTGAACCTGAGCGGCGCACACGCGCCCTACTTCACCCGCAATATCGCGATCCTTTCCGATAGCTCCGGTCGCACGGGCGTGGGCGAAGTTCCGGGAGGAGAGAGAATTCGTCGAGTTCTGGAGGAAGCCCGCGACCTGATTATTGGATCCAGCCTCGGTTCCTACAACGCCATTCTGAACACCATGCGAGAACGTTTCGCGGATCGGGATCCCGAGGGGCGTGGGCTACAAACCTTTGATCAGCGAACGGCGGTGCATGTAATTACGGCTATTGAAGCCGCACTACTGGACCTATTGGGACAGTTCCTGGATGTTCCGGTGGCTGCGCTTTTGGGAGAGGGACAACAAAGGACCAGCGTCCCGGTATTGGGATATCTATTCTTTGTTGGAGATCGGCGGAAGACGGCTCTGCCGTACCGGTCGTCCAGTAAACACGCCACCGCCGAGTGGTTTTGCGTGCAGCACGAAGAAGCGCTGACCGCGAATGCCGTGCTGCGCCTGGCCGAAGCGGCACAAGCGCACTATGGTTTTTCCGACTTCAAACTGAAGGGTGGAGTTCTCGAGGGCGCGGAGGAGATGGAGGTTGTGACCGCGCTGGCGGAACGCTTTCCCAACGCTCGCATTACAATCGATCCAAACGGGGCTTGGTCTTTGCGAGATGCGATTCGATTCTGCGATGGCAAACAGGAAATCCTGGCATACGCCGAAGATCCATGCGGCGCTGAGCACGGATTCTCCGGCAGAGAGATTCTGGCCGAGTTCCGCCAAGCGACAAATCTGCCAACCGCAACCAACATGGTTGCGACGGATTGGCGGGAGTTGAAGCACGCTGTACAACTGCACGCGGTCGATATTCCGCTTGCCGATCCGCACTTTTGGACGATGCAGGGTTCGGTGCGCGTCGCACAGCTTTGCCGCGAACACGATTTGACTTGGGGATCACACTCCAATAACCACTTCGATATTTCGCTTGCGATGTTTACGCAGGTCGCGGCGGCTGCCCCGGGCAGGATTACAGCCATCGATACGCATTGGATTTGGCAAGACGGCCAGCGCCTTACGAAGGAGCCTCTAAAAATTGAAGGCGGCTGCATCAGTGTGCCACGACGGGCCGGGTTGGGCGTAGAACTCGATATGGACGCCGTGGAACAGGCGCATGCCCTTTACAACAACGTGGGATTGAGGTCCAGAAACGACGCGGCGGCGATGCAGTATTTGATTCCAAACTGGCAGTTTGATCCGAAACGGCCGTGCCTCGTGAGATAAGTTCCGTTAAGAAATGGGAGGGCGTCTGAAATGTCTACACCGTCGGTAGGAAAATTTGAGCACGTGTTGAAGGCTAAGGTGAAGGGTCGCATTCGACATACGCAGGGTTGGCTGGCCGTCGGCGTACTTGTAGCTCTGGGACTAATCCTGCCAGCGGTCGCACAAGACACGCGAGGCTCTATTGCTGGATTGATCGTGGACTCGAGTGGGTCGATCGTCCCGGCCGCCACTGTAACTGTCACCGAAACTGACACCAATGTCAGCACCAGGACAACGTCGGGATCGGATGGTCTGTTTCTCGCCGCTGGGGTTGTGCCGGGCTCGTATTCATTGAGAATCGAAGCTGCCGGTTTCATAACGCTCGTAAAAACGAACCTCAACCTCTCCGCCGGCGAGAGACTCGACGCAGGGCAACTCCAATTACAAGTCGGCAGCGTGACGCAGACGATGACTGTTACAACCTTAGGCGAGGGTGTGCAGTTGGATACCAGCAGCCGGGGCGACGTTGTGACGACCAAAGACGTCGAAAACCTGCCAATGGCGGGTCGGAACTGGGCATCCCTATTGAACGTCTTGCCGGGCGCCATTACTCAAACCAACTCCTTGGAACCCGACAGCGGAAACGCGAATATACCCATTTACAACGGCGTCAGCAACGCCTTTAGCGCAATTTATGAAGACGGCATCAGTAACAACCTACAGCGGTCGTATCAATACGGCGCCGGCGAAACCCCCGATGTAATTGCCGAGGTCAAAGTGGAGACCGGCAATTTCAACGCGGAATACGGCGGGGCGGGTGGGGCTAACGTCCAATTGATCAGCAAGTCCGGATCAAGTGAGTTTCATGGCGA
>JALYVD010000405.1 GCA_030853405.1 Acidobacteriota bacterium
GGAAGGGGCTGAGCGCTCTGGATGCCGACGTAAAGAGCGGCCATTCCGACGGCGCGGTCATCCAGACATCAACTTCAGGAAAAGGAAACTGAAAGCGGGGCGGAAGAACCCCAATGATGGTGTAGGGCGTGGCATCGAGAGTGGCTGTTCTGCCGACGATGTGGGGGTCGCCAGCGAAACGCCGCTGCCATAACTCGGCGCTAATCATTGCAACGGGCATGCCGCCGGGCGAATCTTCTTCAGGGCGAAAGCCGCGCCCGCGCATCGGATCGACGCCCAGTATTCGAAGGAAACTGGCCGATATGTGGACACCTTTCAGAACCTCTGGTCCGTTTCTTCCGGACAGCGTGAGATTTTCCTGCCCCGTGTAAGCCCCTAGATCGGCAAAGGACCGCGCGCCGGTTCTCATTTCCGTAAATCGCGTCGGCGTGGCGCCTCCCGAGATGCGCACCAGTTGATCGGGATCGTGGTACTGGAGCGGATTGAGGAGCACAGCGCGAATTACCGTGAACATCGCTGTGTTCCCGCCAATGGCGAGGGCGAGTGTGAGAACAGCGGTTGTGGCGAAGACGGGATTTTGGCGCATTGTCCTCAGCGCGTAGAGAAGGTCTCGCCAGACGGTTTCCAACAAACTGAGGGTATTCATGCGATAGATTTCCTCCCTGACAAGCGTCGTGTTGCCGAACTTCTTCCTGGCGGCTGCTCGCGCTTCTTCGAGGGACATGCCGCGGACGATATTGTCCTCGGTCTCAGTGTCGAGATGAGCCTGGATATCGCTGAGAGCCTCGGCATCCCGATGGCGGCGTTGAATGAAACGGCGCAAGCTCATGGTGTCCTTATTCAGTAGCGGGCCGCAGGATACGGCTGATGCCGCTTACCAGCCGTTCCCACCTCGTCGTCTCGATGGCTAGTTGTTTCCGTCCCTTCGGCGTCAGGCGATAGTATTTGGCTTTTCTGTTGTTTTCAGACGTTCCCCAGAAGGATGCGATCCAGCCGCGGTCTTCGAGGCGGTACAGAGCCGGATAGAGAGAGCCATGCTCCACTTGCAAGATTTCGCTGGAACCATATTCGATGGCATGAGCGACCGTGTGCCCGTGGGCAGGACCGAGCACGAGAGTTTGCAGAACGAGCATATCGAGGGTGCCTTGCAGCATGTCGCCCTCGGACTTAGTGTTTTTTGCCATGCGTCTTGACGGCATTGTACCTTATGAACGTCTAATGGAACGCAGCAGGATCTACAGACACTGTGTTTGAACGTGAATAACGGGACGTTAGAGCGGACTCCAGCTGATATCGACGTTCTAGATGAAGATGGGCAGAAACTAACTGTGAGCAAACTATCGGCTGCATCGCCGAACAGGAGTGCCCGGCAGGTATGTATCGGGTATATACTCGGCAGAGCTTTAAGCACCGTGGTGCTCACGGCTGAAAGGGACATTTCGTATGAGACTTCTTCTCGCCGCCCTGATTGCATTCTCAGCGGCCTTTGCGGCAGACACCCCAAAAGATCAGCAGGGAACCTGGAAATTCGACGTAAGCAAGAGCGATTGGTCCAACAACCCGAACGGTTCGCCTCGCGAAGCAACCCTGACGATTACGGACAATGGCTGGACCTACGTGGCCACCGAGTCGTCAGGGAAGAAAACGGATCTTCGTTTTGATAAGCAGGCCAACAGCGTTTCCGGCAACGACCACATCACCGTCAAAATGGAGCCGACCGGAAACCCCAACCTCTCCGACATGCGTATATGCGACAAAGACACCGGCAGAGAATTGGAGCGCGTTGTAACCGCAGCCGTGCCGGGCGGCAAGTCTCTCGTGCTCTACGGTTCTGGTGTAACGCCGGACGGGAAGCAATGGTGGGACACCAGTTATTTCGATAAAGTGCGTTAGCTGCTTAATCTGTTGTTTCGGACTTCTCAGGGCTGATTACGCTACGACCTCCACTTTTCCAATAAGCTGGTTTAACTGCGGCGTGGCAGTATCCAGGCCCCACCCGCGAACAATTACGATTGAGCCATGATCGACTTTGGACGAGCCAGAAAGATCGCGGAGGACGAGATCGCCGCTTTCAGCCAAAGCTCGGCTTGCGCTACACGTGCTCACGACTGAAACTATCGAACGAGACTTCGGGTGGGTATTCTTCTATGCCACTGACCAACGATCCCGTCAGGGCTGGTAGGGCTGCTCTACCGGTTCGTATTCAAAGCGCCCCGGATCCAGGCCGCGAGAAATTAGCTGGTTGATGCAATCGCGGGCGTCCGCGCCGACTGCCGCCATAATTCGTTGGGGCAGGCGTTGGGGTGAGTAAAGTTCTGTCGCTATCCAGTGGCCGGAGAGTGCCCAGCGATCACTCAGTTTCAGGCCTTCAAGGGATTTTCCGACGAATCTGGTCAGCTGTTTCGGTGAGTTCGTTAGCATCGTGCGAATCGCTCGTCCAGTGGCATACCTCGCTTACGCTTCGGGGCTCGGTTTCGACTTCAGTTTAGCCGTTTGAGCTCTTCCGAAAGGCCGTTGATGCCCTTCTTCCGGTAGATGTCCGCCAAACGCTGCTGTTCCGGCGATGTGGCAAGCGCCCGGCGGAGCAGCGGATCTGTCGTCGCCAAATAAATATCGCGCCGGGTCGGAATCCACATGGTTCCATCGCCGAACTCCACGTCGTTGACAAAGGCCATCAGCGCGGCGATCAGCATGGGCTGACCTTTTGGACGGGAAAAGCGAAGAGTGGCGGATTCGCTGACTCTTTCGGCCTGAACGGGCGCGAGTTGAATGGACGCAGGCGTTGAGCCGGCCACAAATTGCCTGCCTCGCTCATCGCGGATAATCCAGCCCATATCAAGGCTGCGAACCGTCTTTTGCGATCCGTTCTTCACCTCAATCTGCGGCGCCCGTACCTCGTTTCCCGCGACGCGGGCATCACCACCCAGAGTTTGCACGGGCGAACTGGCAAACGAAACGGCATTGATCGACATTGGGCGATCAGTGGGACGGCCGGCATTCATGGCGGAATGAGGATCGCGAAGCAGTTCCAGGCCAAATTGCTGCGGGCTGAAATCATCCAATCCGAAATTCAGTTCTTCGCGAATGTCCGACATGCGGCCAGCGCCCAACAGCTTCGCCAGATAAATTCGGTCGCGCCTTGCTTCAAGCTCATAGA
>JALYVD010000408.1 GCA_030853405.1 Acidobacteriota bacterium
ACTATCTGGAATATAGTAACGAGCATCCGAAGCCTTTCGTCTGGACTGCGGATGCCGATCTTATCCTCGGCAAAATCCAAAGACTTTGTGAACGAATCTCTAACTCAGCACACTAGTATATCGTTTCATATAAAAGGATACTGATTAACCGGTAGTGAGCGTATCGAATTTCTTCCAGCGGTGGACAACGGGGGCGGCGTTGATTTCCGCGATGCCCTTGAGGATTCGGGTTTTGAGTTCCTCCCAGGAGTGGACGCGGATATGCCGCAAAAAAGTGCGTGCTATTTTGCCAAAGAGCGTCTCAACGATGTTGAGCCACGAGCCATGCGTGGGCGTCAGGACGTACTGAAAGCGGTTGGGATGCGCGGCCGAAAATGTCCGCGTCTCTTTGGAGAGATGCGCGGAATGATTATCCAGTATGAGGCGGATCGTGTATTGAGGCGGATACCAGGCATCGAGGTCGGCCAGAAATGGCCCACTCTGCCTCCACTCAAATCGTCGTTAAGCACCCCCACAGAACCCAGACCGCGCTCGGTGCATTCGCCTCGTTAAGATAACTGAAGACCTATGGCAGATATCGCGTTTCTTTTTCCGGGGCAAGGCTCGCAGTACGTCGGTATGGGGCGGGGATTGGCCGAGCAGTTTCCGGTAGCCCGCCGCGTTTTTGAGGACGCCGACAACGCTGTCGGTTTCGGGCTTTCGGCTCTATGCTTCGAAGGGCCGGAAGATGAGTTAAAAAAAACTGAAAACCTGCAACCTGCTCTACTTACTGTTTCAATCGCCGCCTACCGGGTGCTGGAGGAAAAGGGTTATAAGCCCGATGTAGTCGCCGGACACAGTCTCGGGGAATACTCCGCCTTGGTGGCCGCCGGTTCGCTTGGTTTCACGGATGCCGTTCGTCTCGTCCGCCAGCGCGGGCAATACATGCAGGAAGCAGTTCCGCAGGGCGTCGGTGCGATGGCCGCCATTTTGAAACTGCCCGAAGGAAAGCTGAACGAGATTTTGGAGCAGGCCGCTCAAGGAGAAGTGGTAAGTGCCGCCAACTTCAACTCGCCGGATCAGATTGTCATTTCCGGCCACGCCAAAGCGGTTCAGCGTGCTTCGGAACTCGCCAGGGCGGCGGGTGCGAAACGTGTTATCCCTTTGCAAGTAAGCGCGCCCTTCCACTGCGCCCTAATGCGCCCCGCCCAGGAAAAGCTCTTTGACGATCTGCGTGCGACGGAGATGAAGGACCTTAGCTTTCCGCTGGTGAACAACTGGCAGGCACACGCTATCGAGAGCGGTCCGGATGCGCGTCAAGGACTTGTCGAACAGATCCCGAACCCGGTACGCTGGACAGACAGCGTGCGCGAAATGTCTCGCCGCGGAATCAGGAGATTTGTTGAAGTGGGGCCGGGAACAGTGTTGATTGGCCTTTGCCGCAGCATCGATCCGAGTCTTAGAGGCGTCAGGTTTGGCGAACCGGCCGACTTGGAAAAGGTCCAAAATGCACTGGCTTAAGACTGGCCTCGCGCTCCCGCTGATCGTCCTGTTGACTGCTTGCCGCGCACAGACGGAAAAACAGAACCAGGTTGGGCCCCTGGTTGAGAATTTTGTACGCACCGAACTTTCCCTCAGTCCTTCGAATGCAACAGCCCAGGGTTATCACGAACATCGGGGCGTCGCGCTAGATGAGCTTTTGGACGACTACTCGCCAGCCGGTATTCAGCGGCTCCACGACTTCAGCGCAGACACGTTGCGTCGGGTGGCGGGGCTTAGGCAAAGCAAACTCGGCGACGAAGATGAAGCCGATCTCGAAGTGATCCGTCTGCAGTGTGAATCCACGCTGCTCGATCTGAACCAGATCCAGAGCTATCGCCACAATCCGACCATCTATGTCGAGATGATCGGCAACGCGCTCTACAGTCCTTTCATCCTTAACTACGCGCCTGAAGCTAAACGCATGGAGCAAATCACCGCGCGCATCGAGAAGATTCCGGCGGCGCTCGAATCCGCGAAGCAGAATCTGAAAGACGCGCCGCAGATCTGGAACCAGGTCGCTCAAGGTGAAAATGACGGCAATATCGATCTGATTGAACATGCGATCCGCCCGAAGATCCCGGCCGATTTACAAGCTCGTTTCAACACTGCTGCGACGAACGCTGCGCAAGCGCTGAAGGCCTTCAATGATTTCTTGAAGAACGATCTGAGTAAGCGAACCAGCGACTGGCGGCTGGGCGGGAAGTCTTACGGCGAGAAATTTAAATTGACTCTCGACACGGGCGACACACCTCAGAAAACACTTGCGGACGCCGAGGCGGCTTTAGCTTCCCTTCGTGAGGATATGCATCAGCAGGCGGTCACTCTTTACCCGAAATTCTTCCCCGGCAAGACGCCGCCCTCGGTCCTGAATACGGTCGTCTCGCAAGTACTAGACAAGATAGCGCGGCAGCACACAACGTCAGATCATTATTTCGAAGATGCCAAACGCGACTTAGCCGAGACGACGCAATTTGTAAAGGACAAACATCTGTTGGACTTGCCGGATGACGGCAATCTTCAAGTTATTCCCACGCCCGAGTTCATGCGCGGCATTTATGGAGTGGGCGGTTTCTCACCCGCGCCAGCGCTCGAACCGAAACTTGGCTCTTACTACTGGATCACGCCGTTCACCCCGGATATGAGCCCGGCGCGAGTGGAATCGAAGCTGCGCGAATACAACTTCTATGGACTGAAAATCCTCACGATTCACGAAGCCATGCCCGGTCACTTCGTGCAAGCCGAGTACGCGAGCGAAGTCGAACCTAAGTGGCGGCGGGCATTGCGTGGCATCTTCAGCAACACGCCGTACGTAGAAGGCTGGGCCGTTTACGCCACTGAACTGATGATTAACCAGGGTTACCAGAACACGCCGGAAATGCGGCTCACATTTGGGAAACAGATGCTGCGGGTGGTCGCGAACACGATTCTAGACGTGAAACTTCAGACGATGGGAATGACGGATCAGGAGGCGCTTGATCTGATGATCAAGAACACCTTCCAGGAGAAAGAAGAAGCCGAGAAGAAATTGCAGCGGGCGAAGCTCTCTTCGTGTCAGTTGCCCACCTATTTCGTCGGCTGGCGGGGATGGGATCGTCTGAGGGCGGCTTACGAAAAGAAGCTCGGACCGAGTTTCAGACTTTCGGAGTTTCATGAACGCGCGCTGAACGAAGGCGGCGTGCCGTTGCCTGTGTTAAGTAGACTGCTCAGGCGATAAAGCGGCGCCGTGCTCCTCACGCGGAGTTAGATCGACCGGGCAATATCGACAAGGTCGCTGAACAGCCCGTAGGCGGTCTGCTCCACTCCCGGATTGACGGAAACCGTGCCGATTGTGCCCATCAAATCTGTGTGGAACAGCAATAGATTCGATGAACCCCTGGCGGTCGCCAGCAGATCGGTTTCCGGAATTACTTCCGGCTGAACGCTCAATTGCAAACTGCCATCTTCGGAGCGTTTGGCCCGGCTCACCAGCAGGACCGACTGCCCGGTTCGCGCATACTCAACAGCCTGTTCCGTCGTGAGATCCCGCAGGCCGGAGCGGACCACCCGCGGCGGAGTGGTGCGGGCATCCATCAGCACGTTTGCAATCGCCGCGGTCTTGGCAGCCGAATCCCAGCCATCGATGTCATAGAACGCGTCCACCTCCGCAATGCCCATCGACTGGGCTTCCCGTATGCCATCCTGCATCGTTAATCCGCGCTGCATGGCGGCCACGGCCACTTTCGAAGTAGAGTTCAAGACACCGGTGAATCCGAGCACCTTCACCCCGGGAAGATTATTCCGGAACTGATTGAAAACAGGCGCACCATCCATTACGGTTGACTCGAAGCGAAACTCCACCTGAGCTCGCTTAGCCTCATCACAGAGACTCGAATAGGCGTGGGCGATAGGTCCCTTGTTGGCCGTTATGACGTGAATTCCCCGGGCGAAGGCAGAGCGGATATGGGAGATAGCGGGCTCCCCGCTCTCTGGATTTAGAGTCGTGATCTCAATAACCACTTCGGGGCTCGCCCGATCAAGAAACTCGTTGAGAGATATCGCAGGTTCACCGAACGTAGGTTCAAGAGCCAGTCCCCGGCTGTCGTAAGCGGTTCCGCGCCGCGTGTGGATGCCAACTATGCGAAACGGATAGACAGATCGCTGGTCAAACAGAAGGCGGGCAAACGCCTTTGCTACATTGCCATAACCGATAAGAGCGGTCCGCAAGTTCCGAGGGTAACAAGATGAAGGCCAGGCCCGCTTGACGAAAGGGCAGTTCGTTCGGCAGACTTAAGATTCGTTACGAGGATTGAAGATTTGGTGAAATTTGCTGTTTTGATCGCGCTATTACTTCCGGGCGGATTTTTGTCCGCGCAGGAGGTGCCCGGGAACACCGCCCCTCCGCTGCTACAAAGGCCCTACGAGGCGGCCCGCGATTTCTTGAACGTCTACGCCTTTGCGGACGCGACTTTAGATAGTAATGGCGCTTACCTGAATGGCGCGAACACCGGTTCCACTACCGGATTTTCGGCTGGTGGAGGTGCAAACGGTTACCACCAGTGGTCCACTGGCGTCTTCGAACTCACCTACCGCGGAGACTACCACGACTATGGTTCGGGCGGGCTGCCAAGCGGAAACGATCAAAACCTTTCCATTATTTTTCAGAAGAGTTTCAGTAAACGCTGGAATTTTGTGGCCTCGGTCGCCGCGGGAATCCTGAACAACGGCGGCACTTATTACAGCAGCGCCCCTAATCCAAGCAATACGTCCACGGTCGTCCAAACCAACCCATTCTCCTTTAACACAAAATTCGTCCAAGGTAACGTTAGCCTCAGCTACCAGAAGAGCGTCCGGTTGAGCTATTCCGTTTCGGGAACCTATTTCCTGACTCGCTACAGCGCCAATTCCGGTATTGGGAGCAATGACATCACGGGATCTGGATCGGCCAACTATCGGTTAACCAAGAAATCGACGCTAAGCGGAACGTATTCGCATGGTCACTATATTTACCAGCGTGGGGAAGGAAACAGCAATGTGGATAGCGCGTTCCTGACGATGTCATACCAGCTTGCGCCTCACTGGAGCGTTTCAGGATCTGGCGGCGTAACCAGAGAAACTTCGAACGGCTTAACTACTTTGCCGGTTTTGATTCAGGTGGGTAGTCAATTCTTTCCAGCCGTTGTACTCCAACCCTATAGCCAGACTTCCGTACTACCGTATTATCAAGGGACCCTCGTTCACGATATGCGGCACGACTCCGTCAATATTAGCGGTGGTCAGTCGATCACGCCGGGAAATGGCTACCTGCTCGCCTCGAAGAGTGTAGGAATCAACGGCCTGTGGGCACACGCCATGCGGCGGTCCAATCTCAGCGTGGGTGGATACTACGATCGCCTGACGAGCGCGACTAACACCGCGTCTCTCCTTTCATCTACTCGCGGGATCGACGCGTCTTATGCCTACAACCTCGCTTACCATATCGGCGTCAATGCCCGCTACGACCTGATGGATTACAGTAGTTTCGGATCATACGGCGGACGCGCCGACAATCGGTTCTCGCTGGGAATCTATGTCAGTTCGAAAGACGTTCCGCTTGGCTTGTTCTAATCAAGCGGACGCTGCGGAGCCGACGCGTTAGTACAAAGAAGGCCGGTTCGTTCCACCGAGGAGGGCCGTGCTGACGTTGGCAATTGTGTGCGTACCCTCATGACCACTCCAGGCGAACAGCAGTTCGATGACCGGAAGACCTCCCGCATGCACGGTCAATCCCGCCGCGTAACTGTGGGCCAGGTGATCGAATCCGAGATCTCCCCGCGTCAAGCCTACGCGGCCTTCGTCAACCATGAGTTTTGCGCCCACCGGCCACTTGTAAATGGAATGCTCAAAACTGGCCCGCAGCACCATCAGATTTGGTCCGCGAAAACGATAGTCCGGTAGACTCGGCAGGAGCGTTGTTCCGTTCAGGTCCGATCCGCCGATGGTTGGATCCAAATAAAAGGGCACAGTGCTCCCAGTTGAGGTATAGGAAGCCGTGTAGAGGAATCGAAATCCGAAGCTTCCTTCCAAGTTGCGGCTCAACGAAGGACATTGCATAGTATTGGGGCTGGTCGCGCAGGTGTCCGGGCCATTGAACTCGCGCGGAAGCAGTGAGGGCGTGCTGCGATAAAGAGGAAATTGATGCCCCAGGTCGGCTGTAAATCGCCGGAACGAGTAAGGGGTGCCGCTCGCGACCCATTCTTGAAAATTTGCGGTGTAATTCAGGCGGATGTAGCCGTTTGCGAAGCTTGGACGCAATCGGATACCTTCCGCGAATTGTGCGAAGCCGGGCTGCTTCGACAAGCCTGGCGCCGAAATATCGTTGTTCGTTTGCTCGATTGAAACGCTGTTATCGCCGTGTCTGCCTCGAATGGAGAAGAACCGGCCGTTGGCTTCACCAAGGAGCGATACGTTCAGGGCTTTGAACAGGGGCCAAACGATATTAGACCCCGCGATAGTCTCGGTCATCCCGAAGTATGAGTGAGTGGTGTTAGTGCCCTGACCCAATCCGTAATACGTGATGTCGTTGAGCGAAGTGCCCTGTACGTAGGCGTGAATGACGGGCATTTCCTGTAAGATCAGACCCGGCCTTTTGCCGCCGGCTGCGCCCATGCGTGTGGTTATCTCTGGATGGCGGATCAGAACGGCGCTCATGTAGCCGCCTGCCCGCCATGAACCATTCGGCGTGCCAACCGCGTCGGCATTCCAGAACAGACGCCAATCTTCATTCGGCGTGTAGTGCGTCGTGAAGGCGATCCCGCTGCCGAAACCGTTCCCCGGCGCAAGGCTGCCCACGGCCACATGCAGCGGGTGGTCGGTAAACAGCAGTTGGGCGCAGCCAGCCAGTTTCAGTCCTACGCAGTTTTCGTCGAAGCGCTCACCCTCTTTACGGAAGTCGGCGCCAAGGCCGCTTTCCTGAGCCCAAAGCGGAGCGGCAATCGCTAAACAAGCAAGCAGAGCAAGCCCTCTCATGTGGCTCTCTCCACTTTCTGTGGAGCACGTCCGCCGCTTCTATGAAGGGCGCGAGTGACTTTACGAATGTAGCCGCTGGCTTGGCCTTCGGTCTTGATGGTTGCGATATCGACATGCGTTTGCAGGTGCTCCGGCAGTTGCGCTTCCGCCTCTTTGAAGTGCTTGACCCGCGCATAAATTAGCAGATTCTTTTCAAGCGGACGGTTCGGGTTGAAGGCTGTCCGCGAAGGTTTTGGGACTGATATGACGTTGGACATGACTAGGTTCCCTTAGAGGCCGTCGAACACGGGACAATCGGAGTCCGGCCGCATCTCGTTCGAAAGTAAATCTAAAAATGTGGCGGCCTGGCGTTCTCGCGGCGTGCTTTGCAAGTAATCGCCGACGAAGAACTTGGTGACCGTTCCGGGAATAGAAGCGTGTTCGAAAGCGCGCCCGTTGGCCTCGCCGGGGCCGGGGACCACCGTGGCCTTGGCGACCCATGGAGAAACTAGGATTGCTGGTACGCGTACACCAAGCCGGTCGAATTCAAAGGTCAGGCCCGGCACGCCGGTCTGATCGGGCGGTGCGGTAAAGCCGTCTTTCGGACAACGCGGCGGCGCCACGTGATCGTAGATGCCGCCGTGCTCGTCATATACGATCAGCAGCGCCGTACTCTTCCACAGATCCGGATTCTGGCGGATGGCGTTGTAAACGGTTGCGACGAATACTTCCCCTTGCTGCACGTCGTGGTCGGGGTGCTGGTCGCAGGCAATCTGTTCACCCCCGTCGTCTTCGTGATCCGTGTAGTTTGGCTCTATGAAGCTGTACTGCGGCAACTTGCCCGACTTACAATCTTCAAGGAACTGATCGTAAGTGCCGAATAACTTGGGTTGGTTCTGAAGCAGGTTGACGACTTCCATCGTCGAACTCGCTTCGTCGAAGTAGTACAACTTGGCGGAGTGTCCGGCATTCACGAGACGTTCGTACACGCTTAAAGGCTCTTTGTGATAGTAAAAGACGTCCATGCTCACCTGTCCAAAGGAGGTTCCGTAATGAGCGAAAGCGCGGTTGCAAATAGTTGGGCCGGGAATAGAAGAAAACCACCCGTTGAAAACAGCGAAATTCCTGGCAAGGCCGGTCAGAACCGGAAGCTTTTCTTTCGGGAAGTAATACATGATCTTGCGCGAATGATTCACGTCTTTGCGCTCGGCAAAGTAACTCTTTACGAACCCGCCCATGGTCGGCGTGCCGATAGGGCCGCCATCGAAGATCTGCTGATGGACAGCCGGAAAATGGTGGTTAGGATCGGGATCAAGCTGCGATTGGAATTCAGCTAAAGGTTGAACACGCGCCGGTTCATTCGTCGTGTCCAGGTTGCTCTCGTTCCCGGTGAGGCCGTCGATGCGAGAATCTTCGGCGTGGAGCGATCCCAACATATGGTCGAAGGAACGGTTTTCCATCATGAGAACGACGATGTGCTTCAAATTTTGCAACCCAGCGGTCATTTAAAAACTCCCGAAGTTATATGGCGCGGCTTTCTGCCAATTCGGGAAGCATTCGAAGCCCCAAACCATAGAGCCGGCCTTTGCACGAGAAATACACGTCCTCAGATCAGTCGAGGGAATCAAGTCACGAATGCGTTAACCAAAAGGTTAACGGGGCAATTCGGGGAGGGACACGGCGCGACTGCTTGGCTCACCTCGGCGACATTGTGGGGTGAGGTGGGAGTACATGTGGAAGACGCTCGCCGAACGGTAATCCAAGAGGCTCATGGCGCGGACAACGGACGTAGGCGGTCTCACTCAGCCGTACGAATAAAACCAGAGGAGCGCAACTAAGCCGTACGCCACGTCGTCCCGATTCCTGTGCGCGTTGAGTGAAAACTCAGGGGACAATTGGCCAGTGCTGCAGCTTGGGCGGTTCTCGCTATCCAGCCGCCGTGGCAGCCACACGCCAATTTGTTTGAAGCCATTTCTCAAAGGATGTGAGCCGGGGGTACTCCCGCCTGATAGCCGGAATGTCTATGTCGTATCCGACCTCCTGAAACCATTTGTACATGGTTGTCATTTCAGGACCGGTTTGCTTCTCGAACTGATCCCAAGGGACTTGCAGATAACGGATCTCACGTCCGGACATGCGGCCGAACGCGTCGGCTAATTCCGTCATCGAAAGCTCGTCGCCCGCGATGTCCAGGGCGCGCCCGTTCCACTTGCCCGGATGCTCGAAGGCAAGCGCAACGAACGCTCCGATATCGTCCACCGCAATCATCTGAAGGCGAGTCTCTGGACGTAACGGTAAGGCCAGCGTACCCGCGTCGATGCCGCTTTTCATGCCGAGCCAGTTTTCCATGAAAAAGACTGGGCGCAGAATGCTGAAAGGTAAACCGGTGCCGCGAACGTGTTCCTCAATACGGAATTTGCTCTCAAAGTGCGGGATTCCTGTGTTCTTATGGGCGCTTCCCACGGAACTGTAAACAAATTGGCTGATGCGCGAACGCTTCGCGGCATCGGCTAAATTGATTCCCTGACGAATTTCCGTTTCAGCTCCGTCCGCATAGTTCTGAACCGAATAGACGCCATAAACGCCATCCAACACCCTGGTAAGGGCTTCTGGGTTCTCGAGATCGGCGCTTACCACTTCAGTTCCGTGGCCCACCAAACTGCGGGCTTTCGGCTGATTGGGATCGCGCGTGACAGCGCGAACGGCGAAGTTTTTCTGTTGCAAGTGGCGGATGGCCGCCCCGCCCTGATGTCCGGTGGCTCCCGTAACCAGAATCAGTCTATCCTCGTGTTTTGCCATTTCAATCCTTTCGGTGTTGGACAGGCGCCAGGCTCTTTCCGTTTCCATTCGAAACGCGGCACACTTGCGGGCGTCCTCCTTGATAAGCGAGAGCGTGAAACATGCAAATTGAGCCTGTCTTTCGAGATCGTGCCGATGCAGGCAGAATATTGGCGGAACGTGTCGCCGAATCCATACAAAGCCCCGGATCTTTGGTCTTAGCTCTTCCTCGCGGCGGTGTGCCGGTTGCTTTTGAAGTCGCGCGGAAACTGCGGGCGGAACTGGATATCTTCCTTGTTCGAAAGCTCGGATTACCGGGGCAGGAAGAATTGGCTATCGGTGCGATCGCCAGCGGCGGTGTCCGCGTTTTGAACGAGGGACTGATTCGTGAGTTGCAACTCTCCCGCAATCTCATCGATCAGATTACGGCGCGTGAAGGATCTGAACTGCAACGCCGTGAAGAATTGTACCGCGAAGGACGGACCGCCGTTCCGGTTGGCGGCCGCACCGTCATTCTCGTGGATGATGGTTTGGCAACCGGCGCGAGCATGAAGGCTGCCACCCAGGCGCTCCGATTGCAGGCGCCCACGCGAATCATTGTCGCCGTTCCAGTCGCGGCGAGAGACACGTGTAATGAATTCCGTGGGAGCGTCGATGAAATCATATGCGCGTACACACCCTCGCCGTTCACGTCCGTCGGGACCTGGTATGTGGACTTCGCTCAGACAACCGATGAGGAAGTGCAGAAACTGTTGGAGGGAGCAAGAGAAGAGGCTGCGGTTCGGGAGGTTCCACATGCCGTCTAAGCGCGGGCCCTCCGCACAATCTGTTCAGATTCCACCGTCTGAAATTACGGGTGATCTGGCCATTCCAATCGAGATCGACCTTCGAACACGGCATTTACGATTCGACGTAGATTTGCTTACGAACCGTCTTGTTGAGAGCACCAGATGGTTAACTGTCAATTCCTCGACTCGTGCTTTGCCGTCGGGCTACTTCGGCGCAAGCACCGGAGCCGCCGCGGCGCTGATCGCGGCCGCTGAACTTCCAGAATCCATGCGCGCTGTGTTTCGCGCGGCGACAGGCCCGATCTGGCTGGCTGGCTTGTCGCTGCCGACGGTGAAAGCTCCAACGCTGCTCATCGTGGGCGGAAACGACGGTCAGGTGATCGAGTTGAACAAGCAGGCTTTCGATCAACTTCAATGCGACAAGGAGTTGGAGATTGTTCCTGGAGCGACACATCTTTTTGAGGAGCCGGGTACTCTCGAACAAGTAGCCGCGCTTGCGAGTAAGTGGCTTGTGGCGCAAGTACCCTATACACGATAATTTGTAACATCGCCGACTAAAGTCGCTCTATTGGATGGGGACGGTCACAAATTTTTATCTATTTCCGACATGAAGAAAACTATAAGTCTTGCAGCATGGGGCCTTGGGGCTGCCTTGGCACTTACAACGGCTTGTTCCAGTAACAAGACCGCACAGAACTCACCGGTCGAGAGCAGCGGAGCCGGGAAGGGAACGGCGCCCGCCTCGGCGACCGCGAAACAGTCCGACGTTGCGCTCGTCAGATTCATCAACGGAACCACCAGTTCTAAAGATCTGGGTTTCGGAGATGCAACGCCATTTGCTGGCATTGGTGAACGGGACGTCACCGCCTACAAGTCTCTGCCAGCGCAACGGCACGAATTTAAACTCTTCGCCAAGAATGATACAGCGAATGCTCTTGCGACGGACAGCGAAGGTTTGACCTCGGGCAAGCACTATACAGTCTTGGCTTACACGAACAAAAGTGGCAAAACATCGCTGGATAATATCGCGGATGACCTCACTCCGCCTGCGGCCGGACAGGCCAAGGTGCGAGTGATCAATATGGCTCCCGGCATGGAGAAAGTGGATCTCTACGCAGGAGGCAAGAACCCTTTGATCAGCGGCGCTGGGCTAGATCATGCGACCGATTACAAAGAAGTGAACCCGTCCGAAGCCGAACTGACTGTGCGGCACGGAATGAGCAAGCGCAATTCGGCTCCCGTGTCAGACCTCACCTTGGAAGCTGGCAAGCTGTATACGATCCTTGTGTTCCAGGACAAGAACGGCAAAGTGAAAGTCAAAACTATTAAGGACGAATTCACAACCGCACCGAACGGCACGAATTCCTAATCGCCCGTGATTGCAGCGAGGCGGTCCCGATCACCCATGCTTCTTCGCGAACTGGAGCATAGCTTCCACCGCTTGCTGTCGCTGGCTCGTCATGGCCTGTTCCGGAGAGAGCTTTTCTTCCATGACGTCGCGCACTTAGGTTTCTAGTGCGAAACCGAGCGCCTGGATCTGAGCGGCGAGTTCATCGGGAATAGTGACGGTGATCTGCATGGAAGAGGGTAGCAAAGCAGATCCGAAAAACCACCCGCAAAGGAGTCATAGGCGGCTCGCTTGCCGGTTGCCGCACTTCGCAAAAAGGAATCACGATGCAGTCTCGAAGACCAGCGCTTCCGCAGTCTGAATCGTGAGCGGCGTCTCGAATCGATATAAAGGAAAGTTCCCTGCGTGCTCCAACCGGTACTTCACTGGCTTCTTGTCGCAAATGATCTTCACATCGTCGCCGGAAACATTCACCGCGCAACTCGCCAGAGCCAGACTGCCATGGTGAACTCGGATCTCAACCCGATTAGGCCGTTGCGAAAACACACCCCACCCGAGCCCGGATGACCAGAAGCATCGAAAATCGTCTTTCCGAATCTTAGGAAACACTGCAAGCCGCTGTTCGCCCGCGTGATATTCAAACCCGCTCAGCGCCAGCACGCCCGACCACGATGCCATAGCCCGCGCATAATGATGTCCGCACTCGGCCTCATCCCAGGGATTCCGCCGCTCCCCGTCGTAGCGCGCGCGTATATTCGTAATGCACTCAATGCCTTGCTTTGTCATCCCTGCGAAAAGCATGTGCGCGGCGGTCGAATACTCAAATCCCGTCATCACTTCCGCAAAGTAGGGGAAGGGAATGCGCGGCCGCGGAACCGAAGCGTAATCGCAAATCACCAGCGCCGATTCATCGTTTAACGCAAAGGTGCGCTGCACCGACTCGTGGTTGAAAAGTGTCGGTTTGTGATTGTACCGGTAAATCGATTCCAGAGTCTTGCGAACGTGCCCATCGGCGACCAACGGACCCAATCCGCAAACGTCCGCCAGATACTGTCCCACCATCTGATCCACCAGACATCCCTTGCCGACCTGATACTCCGGATGTTCCGGATCGTCAGCCCCCATCGAACTCCGCAGCGAAGGCGCAATTTGACCGTTGCGATACGGCCGCACCTGCTGTTCGAAGTACTCGCCATCAAACAGGTTGGAATCGATCCACTTGCTACCGCTTACGAATAGCCGGTGACACTGCTCGGCGAAAGAATCGTCCTTCACCGCGCGGCCCATCTCTTCACCCGCGCGCAAGGCGGCCAGATAGTAGATGCCGCACTGTGGATTCGGCCCATAGAACTCTACGTCGTAAGTGTTGTGCTGCACTCCCTCCAGAACGCCGTCCCGGTTCGCATCCCAACCGCCCGGCACCCACGCGAACTCGATCGCTTTCTTCACCCGCGGCCAAAGATCTTGTAGCCATTGCCGGTCGCCAGACAGTTTCCAGTCGAGGTATGCATGAACAATCTGCCCCATCTGTCCATCCGCCGCCGCAAACCCGCTCCGCTCCTTACCATCCGGTAGAAGCTGCCGAAAATGCATCGCGCCCGCATCGTCCATCGAATATCCGAAAGACGCTTTGCGCAGCGACCGCGCGAAACTCGGGAACAAATGCGCCGTCGCGGTCTCGTAATTCCAAACGTGCGTGCAATTGCCGAAACAACACCCCAGCTTGTCGTCCACGCCCTCGAATCCGTGGAACTCCCCATCCGCCGTGCGAAAGCACGTGGTTGTCGCCAACGTCGAAAGATTCGCCGAAGCCGCATCCAGCACACCGGCGGGCAGCGTGCTTTCGCGAAGCGCAGCCGCAAACAGGCGCGTCTTGCTTTCTAACCGCGCAAGGTTCTCCGCCGCGTACTCCGCCGCGTGCCAGGCATCGGAAAATTTTGTGCTGTACCAATTGCCAATAAGCGTATTCTCCAATCCGGCAGGCGCTTTCCAACCGCAACGAGCCGGTGTCCGGTTCGGGAAATGCCATGCCAGCAGGAACGTATACTCCGCGGTTTTTCCGGCATCGATATCGCGAGAGAGACAAAGCGCCCCCACGGCATTCATCTGTGCGGACTCAGGCCCAAGTTCGCCATCCTTCGAAAAGTCGTCCCAAAACAGCAGTGGCGAGTTCCACCATCTCCCGCGTGGCCAGCCCCGCAGATGAGTAAACTTCGTGCCAGCCTGATTCAGCGCGGCAAGCGCAAAGCTGCCGTGAAACAGATCCGTGTCCGCAAGTCCGGGATTCGTCATCACTAAACCCGAAGTATTCTTTCCGCCGCGAAATTCGTTCACCCGCTTCTCGTCATTCGAGCCGGGCGGCCTCACCGGATTCTCAATCGACCACGCAATCGAAACGCGCGCCGTCTGCCTGCCCGGATTTTTCACCCGGTAACGCAGCACCGCCACCGGCAACCCCGACTCATCCGGCTCGTGTGGAATGAACGGTGAAAATGCCTCTAACGAGACCTCAACCGGCAGGCTATCGTCTTCGAAATCGATCCGCGCCAACGGATACTCGCCCGTAAACCGCGCCGCAGCCAGCCGCGACAGTCCAGGCGCATTCGCCGCACCTAACCCGTCCTGCCCTTCATACGGTGGCTGATAGCGAGCCTCCAAAACATGGGCGATAGGCTCTTTATCCGCCGCTTGAACCCAGATAGACGGCAGCGCGTAAGTAAGGTTGTTGCCCTTATCGGCCCGATTGAAGATCTCCCAGTCGCGAAGTTGGCCGCGCCCGCCCAAGCTGACACTGCCTGCGCCCACGCCTCCGAGCGGGAAACCGATCATCTTCAGATGCCGCCCCGTAAATACTCTCGGATAGTGAACCGCGCCTATTGCTAAATCGATCGGCGCAGCCGAAGTCCGCTCCGTCTCAATCGGTTCCGCTGTGGCCCCGGCAGTCGCCGCAGCCGCAATCGTTGTGCTTTGAAGAAAGGTTCTCCGGGAGGAATCGAAGGGTCTGCTCACGTGTGCGTATCCAGCAACATCGTATCGCCACTTCAAAATCCGAAATGCCGCCCACCCGATTCTGGTCCATCAAATATGGCAAACATCAAAGTCTACGGAGCCGATTGGTGCGCAACGACAAAGCACACGCGCGCGCATCTCGATCAACTCGGCGTGCCCTACCAATACATCAACATTGATAACGACCGTGAGGCCGCCGCCTGGGTGGCCGCCCAGAACGACGGAAAAGAAAAAAAGCCGACCCTGGACATCGACGGCCAAGTCCTCACCGCCCCTTCAAACAAGGAACTGGACGCAATCTTGAAACCGCGCTCCGAAGCGTAAGCGAGGCCTGTCTAAAGATAAAGCGAATCAGTGCCGCCGATGAACGTGCATTCCCACCGCCTCTGCTTCCGCGGCCGGATTGAACTGCAGCACACGCCCAAGATTGACAAGATTGTCGGTGAAAGCCCGTTCCACCACGTCCTTGCTCGCCGTGTAATCCGGAACCATCAGCTTTAACTCGCGCACCAGCGCCCGCAGATTCCGCTGCTCGCATGCTTTTCGCAAGCGCTGTAGATGAACCGTCATCTCCTCATCCGGCAGCGTATTGCCAGAGAAGATCTTGATTTTCTGATGATGCGTGCCGACCATATCCTCATCAGCCATGTTCAACCCTTCGAACAGTTTCTCGCCTGGCCGAACCCCGGTAAACTCAATTTGAATATCTTTGTCGGGCTCAAGCCCCGACAGCCGGATCAGTTGCCGCGCCAAATCGACAATCTTCACAGGCTTGCCCATGTCAAGCACGAAAATCTCGCCGCCCCGGCCCATCGTGCAAGCCTGAAGAACCAGTTGCGCCGCTTCCGGAATCGTCATAAAGTAACGCTCCATATCCGGATGCGTGATCGTGACCGGCCCACCCTGCGCGATCTGCTTCTTGAAAATCGGAACCACGCTGCCATTACTCCCGAGCACGTTCCCGAAC
>JALYVD010000304.1 GCA_030853405.1 Acidobacteriota bacterium
AATCGCGAGGTGAAACTGCCCACCGGATACGATCTCCAGTGGGCCGGCGAGTATGCCAGCGCCAAACGTGCAAACGCCAGATTGGCTCTCATTGTGCCGGTAACCGTCGCCGTAATCTTCTTCCTGCTGTATTCAATGTTCGGCTCGTTCAAATGGGCGGGGCTCGCCATGGTCAGCCTGGCGCTTTCGCCTATCGGAGCCCTTTTTGCTCTCTACTTCACGGGCACTCACTTCAGCGTCTCTTCCGGAATCGGAACTCTTGCCCTGTTCGGGGTGGCCGTCGAAACCGGCGTCATTATGATCGAGTACATCAATCAACTTCGCGCCCGCGGTTACACGGTGCATGATGCCGCCATTGAGGGCGCCGTCCTAAGACTACGTCCAATCATGATGACGATGCTGGTAGCGACTCTCGGACTTTTACCAGCGGCGATCTCAACGGGAATTGGCTCCGATTCGCAAAAGCCATTCGCGATTGTAATCGTCGGCGGTCTCAGCGCTACTCTGCTCTTGAGCATCTACGTGCTGCCAACCATCTACACCTGGATTGCCGGCGACAATGATGTACTTCCGGCGTACGAACCCGATTTGGCAGAACCGGTCTAAAACCCGTTTCGCCTACTTGCCGCCGTGGAAAATTCGATGGAAGAACTGCCCCCATCGCCACTGCTTCTCCTGGCATTCCGGGGATGGCGCAAATCCCAGTGAGTGATCGTCGCGCTGAATAGCTAAGGATTGGAGTTCGGCGCCTTGTGCTTGAACGTTCACGGTGACGAAGCTTTTGCATCCATCCACGGAAGCGACCTTCCAAGGTGTAGCCGCCTTACTCTGCGGCCCCCAATCGTTCATGAACCGTTGGAAGCTGTAATTAGGGCAAGGGTGCTGGTCCGTACATCCCCAGTCGCGGTAAGCCCCTTGATAGTCGCGGGTGTTAATCAGGGAAATGAATTTTCCAGCGGTCCGCTTCTCGGGATAGTTGTGAAAGAACAGGTAACCCGCTATCGCGGCCACTAGGGCCACCACGCAGGCAATGACAATGCGCTTCGTGACCCGGCTGCGGCGTTCGTCTTCGACTCCGTACTGCTGTAAATAGCTGCCCATAGGCTCTCCTTTACGAGCACCACCCTCGCCGAAAACAAGTGAACTTACTTACTTCGCTGGGTAGGCTTTGTCGTAGGCGGCAGTCGCCTCGGCGGTAAGATCAAGAGTCGGCTTGAAGTAGATGGTATTGGTTATATCCATCACGACATCGACACCCTTCTCTTCCGCGAGTTTCTTAACCACCTCAGTCATTTGACGCCCAGTGCGGCCAAGAATATCCTGCCGTTCGCCATTTACATCAGCCTGCAGGTCTTCACCCAGCCGCTGAAGCTGTTTTTGCTTGCTCGTACCGTCCGCCCGCATTTGTGCTTCCCGGTTCGGATCGATTCCCGGCGAGTTCAACTGCTTCTGGAGATTTGCGAGATCGTTCTGAAGATTCTGAATGGTTTCCTGGCGCGGCCGGTACTTCGCTTCGAGCGCCGCTTGCGCCTTTCTGATTTCCTGGGTGTCGGCTACGGCCTTCTGCGCATTGATAATCGCAACCTTCGCGGGCGCGATCGCCTGCGCGCTCATACAAACTACGGATACGGTGGCAGCTACGGCAAGGAGCGCAGCACTTCTAACTTTCAAAAACATTTACTGTTTGGAACTCCTGATTATGGTGAGACAGGCCTGTGAATTGTGCCGATATTAAGGCTAACACGGGGCAAAGCTGGCGGGAACGGTTTCAGTCGTGAATCCGCCCTTGGCCATCCACCGTGAAAACCTTATCTCGCCATCGGACCTCGTTACCGGTATAGGACGTTCCCCAGACCGCAAATGCGTACAAATCCCAAAGCGGCGCAAGCCAGACCAGTCCCGCTGCCAGCGGACTCCGCAGAACAAGCCACCCGGTCGTCAACCCGGAGCCGATTCGCAAACAAACCAGAATCAGCGCCAGCCACCAGGCGCCGCACAGAACCGCGATCAGTATCCACAGCCCCGCATGAGTAATCGGCAATCCTGCGTAACCGCCGCCCTTTGAAACCCGGATCGTGCGCGCCCAGCGCAGTTGATGATTCCAGACGCCTGTCCACGTGCCTTCGCCGAGCGATGTCTCCACCGTGTAAGTCGAAAGCAGAGACCGCTTCCCTAGACTCGAAATCCGCTTCGCAAGCTGATAATCGTCCGCGAGATAATCGCCGAGCGCAGCGAATCCCCCTACCGCTTGCAGGTCGGCCGCCCGGAACGCCAGCGTGGAACCGAGGCCAAAGTCCCGCACGCCAAGTTGTTGGGCAACGAGGGTACTCGGCATGAAATCCGTTGCAATGCCCAGCGCCTCCCAACCCGTCGCGGAGGAATGTGCATACGCCCGGTAGGGACACGTAACCACGCCAATTGAACTATCGGAGAGCGGAGCCGTCACCTCTTCCAGATAGGTACGCGTAACCTTGATATCGCTGTCGTTGACAATCCAGATCGGGTAGCGTGCCTCGCGTGACAGATCGATCAGCGCGCCAATTTTCCGGTTCGGAGTCGCTGTCGGGCATATGATCAGCCGGATGGCTGTACCTGGGAAAGCAGCTTGCAGCCGCCGTATTTCCGGAACCGCCGGATCACTGTCGTCGGTAACGCCGAACAGCACTTCAAATGCCGGGTAATCCTGTTGGACTTGAGAAACGAAGGCCTCGTAAGTATTCGGGTCAAGGCCCCGAACCGGTTTCAAAACCGAAACACCAGCTGAACCACGCGCGCGAGCAAGCGGTCTACCGCGCTTACTTACATGCCGCAAAGCCGAAAAAATTGCCAGTGTTTGATATGCAGCCGCGGGAAGGAAGAGAAGCCAAAACCCCCGCACGTGGAGCGCCTAGCGGGACAGCAACACAACGCCGCCCAAAACCAGCAAAGCGCCCGCCGCGCGCCGCTTGCCCACGGATTCATGCAGCACCCATTTCGCCAGCATCGTTTCAAATACAAACGTCGCCGCCGAAGCAGGCACGGCAAAACTCAGCGGCTCACGTTGTAGCAGCGCCATAAAGGTGAAGAAGGACACCGCCATCAGCGCGATAGAGAACAACAGGAACCTGCGGCGCACAATGGTAGCAGCCAGCCTTGCCAACCCTCGTGCGTCCACTTTCTGTTCGCCGCTTCGCTTCATTTCATGGCTCTGCAGCAGATCGGAAACGACCGTGCAGATCACAATGATGGAAAGCAGAACCCACTTCATTGGCCAGGTCCAGAGGGGTCAGGTATTGCTGGTACGTCGGTGCGATGAGCCGTCGTTCCAACCACCACGCTTCCGGCGAAGATCAACAGCGTTCCTATCCACTGCGCCGCTCCCACATTCTCATGTAGGACGAATTTCCCGAGCACTGTCGCGACTACGTATCCAACCGCCATCAGCGGCAACGCGAAGCTCAGGTCGGCCCAACTCATCAAAGCCATACGCGTAAGCATCCACAGGCTGAGGAACACAATTCCCCCCGCGACGAATGGGTTTAGCATGGCTGTAATGTAGGCAAGGGGATTCACACCCACCGAGGACACATGCTTCAGTCCCCACGCCAGTGCCAGATTCCCCACTTCGTGCAAACAAGTGATCGCCAGCACAAGCAGCAGAATCTTAGCCTTCGATGGGCCGTGTTGACGCCGCACTATTAGCAGATCTTCGAACCCGGTAAGTGCGCTGTCCGGGCCTGCCGGTTCCTCAACAGCTGGCGAATGACTGTGCAATCAATCTCCGCTGGTTAAGACCGCTTCCCGTTCCTTTGCTTCTTTCTGCGCTTTGTGCTCTTGCACAAACAATTTGCGCTTGGAACGAAGAGCCAGATACTCGCGAGCTTCCTTGTAGAGCCGTTTGCGGTCATTGTTGTTGAACAACGCCTTTCCCACAAGCCGTAGCGCTACCTTGGGGCGGAAATAAAACTCCCCATAAAAACGCTCGACCCACTCGACTAACTCCCCGCGGTCCAAACCGGCGTATTGATAATTGGGCAGTTGGTGGCCGACATCGTCGGTCATGACTTCGTCGATGGTGATAAGGCCGTTCTTCTTGACATGATCGTAGAACTCAGTTCCAGGAAACGGATGGCCGATGGAGACCTGAATCGTCTCAACGTCCAGTTCTTTCGCGAAGTTAATACTCTTGCGAATCGTTTCGCGCGTCTCGCCCGGCAAACCGACGATGAAGTCGCCGTGAACTGTCAATCCCAGCTTCTTGCAATTGGCGGTGAAGCGGCGCGCCATGTCGATCGTGGCACCCTTCTTAATGTTCTTCAGAATCTGCTGGTCGCCCGACTCATAGCCCACAATCAGAAGGCGGCATCCAGCATCCTTCATCGCCTTAAGCGTGTCGTAGTCGGTCGTAACGCGCGACGTGCAACTCCAGGTGAAGTTTAATGTCTTCAACTTGGAGCACAGTTCAATTGTGCGTGCCTTCTGATAATTGAAGGTATCGTCGTCGAAGAAGATCTCCCGCAGCCCGGGAAAGTTTTCAAGAGTCCAGCGGCACTCGTTCACAATGTCGTCCGACGAACGTAACCGCCAGCGGTGACCCGAATGCGTTTGAGGCCACAGACAGAATGTACACTGCGCCGGACAGCCCCGGGTCGTATAAAACGAGACGTAAGGCTGCAACAGAAAGGGAACGTTATAACGCTTGAAATCCAGATCGCGCTTATAGACTTTGGTAACCCACGGCAGTTCGTCCAAGTTCTCGATCACGGCCGCTTCCGGATTGTTCTGGAAGCCGCCATTCTTCCGGAACACCACGCCCGCAATCTCTTCGAGCGGCTTGCCCATCGCGTAGTCGCGAATCTGGTAATCGAACTCCTTCTTGACCACGAAGTCGATTGCCTTCGAAGCATTGAGGCTCTTTTCGGGCTCTACGGTCACTGGCGGGCCAACGAACGACACCTTCAGCTTCGGGTTGAGGTCCTTCATCATCTCCGCGATCCGGACGTCTACATGGAATCCCGGAGTGGACGTAAATAGGACCAGCAGCTCAAAATCAGCCGCCATCGCGACCGTCTGGTCGATGGAAATTTTATGCGGCGGTGCATCGACTACCTTGCTGTCCGGAAGCATACCGGCCGGGTAGCAGAGCCACACCGGATACCAGTACGATTCAATCTCTCTCGCAGCAGGCCATCGGGAACCCGCACCACCGTCAAACCCCTCAAAAGAAGGAGGGTTCAGAAAAAGTGTTCTCATGCACTCCCTTTAGCGCTCTAACCTTTAGAGTACTTGGTTTGCGGTCTCAGCATCAACCAACAGTCAATGACCGGAAGGATAACTGAGCCGTATAGAGTAATAGAGGCTTCGAATGGTTCAAGAGTTGCAATCACTTGGCGGCTACTCCCGTCAGCGCGACCGTTTGGCCGTTCTCGTCTGAGTCGGGGATCGGTTCAAAGTCTGAGTAGTCGATGTTCAATTCGACCTTTCCAATCAGCCGGACGTCAATCGTGCTGCTCATATGCTCCGGAATCGCAGCCCCGTTCCGAATCTTATAATCCCGCTCGAACTCGACTCTCTTAAACCAGATACTAGGGTTTTTTACTAGCTTGCCCTTCTCTTCGACAGGCAGGTAGGTTTTAGCATCTAGCCACATCTCACCCTTGAAAAGGCCGACCTTCTTCTTGCGCGGCGAAAGCTGAAATACGTAGACATCGTTGGAATTGAACTGCTTTCGGCCTTTGAATTTAAACTTGTAATTCTGCGGAGTGATGGCCAGATTCTGATCGCCCTGGCCCTGCTGTTCGGCCTGAAGGTATCGTGCGATCACATCGCTCTTTACGCTGTTGTCACCCTGAAATTTAAGACCGCGGTACGTAACCTGCCCCACTCTTGAGATGACTCTCAGCGCATGCAAGCGACCCTGCTTTTTAAGTTCCGGAATCGAGGCGTTAATATCGACCTGCATGGACGCGCCTCGCAAGGAGTCCTCGTGGTTTTGTGTCGCCTGCAGATACTTATTGATGATCTGCGCGGACGTCCCCGTGGGCTGATCTTCCACGTCGTCATCCGCCGCAGCGCCAAAGAGCGGTAGCGTCATAACCGAAGCCACCACTAGCGCCAGCAATCTTATTCTGAAATCAACAATATGCATGGCTGGCTGCGGGCCGGGCTGCCGGGATTGTCAGGGTCGAATGATTTAGCCAGTCTACCAAACCGGTACTCCCCTGGTCTC
>JALYVD010000428.1 GCA_030853405.1 Acidobacteriota bacterium
GGCAGCACGAACCGCCGTTCAGCGCTAACGAATATTTTCAATTCTATGGCCTGCGCCCGGAGCACATTCAACTTGCTAAAAGCCACGTCATCGTTATGCATCCGGGGCCGATCAACAGAGGACGCGAGATTTCTTCTGAAGTCGCGGATTCGCAGCGCTCGGCCATCTTGAACCAGGTGGAGAATGGCATCGCGGTTCGGATGGCCGTTTTGGAAAGGGTGCTTGCCCGATGACCAAGCTCGTTTTAAAGAATGGCCGTATCATCGATCCGGCACAGAACCTGGATCGCATTTCGGACGTCGCCATTGAAGACGGAGTGATTCGTCAGATTGCGGAAAATATCGATGTCGCGGGAAGCCAAGCGTTCGATGCTTCAGGGCTGATTGTTGCGCCCGGATTCATTGACATGCACGTGCATCTGCGTGAGCCCGGCTTTGAGCACTCGGAAACGATTGAGAGTGGCTCCCGTGCCGCTGCCGCCGGTGGATTCACTTCGGTTTGCTGTATGCCGAATACCAAACCGGTGAACGATAGCGCGACCGTCACCAGCTACATCCTCGACCGGGCACGCCGTTTTGCCGCCGTCAACGTGTACCCTATCGGGGCGATCACAAAGGGCTCAGCCGGTGAAGAACTGGCCGCTATTGCCTCCATGAAAGTGGCTGGCGTCGTGGCTATTTCAGACGATGGCAAACCCGTCATGAACGCCCGATTGGTCCGGAGGGCAATGGAGGTGGCGCGCGCCGTCGATCTGCCATTGATCGAGCATTGCGAAGACCTGAACCTGAGCGCTGGCGGCGACATGCACGAAGGATTGCAATCCACGCGGTTGGGTTTGCGCGGCATCCCCCGCAGTTCAGAAGATGTGATGGTTGCACGTGACATTATTCTGGCCGAGGTTACCGGTGTCCGCTATCACGTGGCGCACATCTCTTCCAAGCATTCGGTGGAAATGGTTGCATTTGCGAAAGCCCGCGGTATGAAGGTGACTTCGGAAGCCACGCCACATCACTTTGTACTCGCCGATTCTGACATGCGGCCCTACGACAGCGCCTACAAAATGAAACCCCCGCTGCGTGAATCGGCGGACGTTAAAGCGGTAAGGGATGGGCTGGTGAATGGCGCGATTGATGCGATTGCAACCGACCATGCTCCGCATCCCGGCGATGAGAAGATGCAGGAGTTTGAGCGCTGTCCGTTTGGCATTATCGGACTTGAGACAGCAATAGGGCTCTCACTCGAACAGCTTTATCACTCAGACGAAATGAATTTGCCGGGCCTCGTGCGGCTGTTTGCGCAACGTCCGGCAGAGATCCTATCGCTGCACGATCGCGGCTCGCTCCGCGTCGGTGGGCCAGCGGATGTGACGATTTTCGGACTCGAACACGAGTGGACTTACGACGTGAATCGCTCGCCTTCGAAGAGCCGCAACACGCCATTTCATGGACGGAAATTCAAAGGCGGTCCAGTCGCCACAGTTGTTGCCGGAAAAATTGTGTGGCGTTTGGATTCTAAATAACGCAGCCGAGGACTGATGCACTCAGCGCTTGCTCCTCTTCCTCCGCCACCGTGCGCATGTCGAGAACGATTCCGTCGTGCTCGATCCTCGCGATAACGGGATACGATGCCGCTCTCAGACGGCGCTCGAACTGGACTGGATTTGGAACGTTGAGTTCCACTACCCAGGTCGGCAGATTTTGATCGGGCGTTGATCCTCCTCCGATAGGGGACTCCGCTTCTCTGACTTTGGCGGTCAGTGCTGATAGCGCTACTGCAACCCGCTCGGCGCGAGCGTGAATTTCCGCCACGTCAGCGAAAATCATGCGAAGCGTCGGAATAGCGGTCCAATTCTGCAACAGCAGATGCTGCAGCGTATGTTCCAGCGCTTCAATGATCAGCTTATCCGCTCGAAACGCCCGATACATCGGGTTGCGGCGGATGCGCTCGACCAGCCCGGCATCCCCCGCGATGATTCCGCTTTGCGGACCGCCAAGCAGTTTGTCGCAACTAAACGAACAGACGTTTGCACCTGCCGCAAAACTATCCTTGACGAGCGGTTCATCGATGCCCTGCGGCTTCAGATCAACTAAGCAACCGCTGCCGAGATCTTCATAAACGGGGACGCCCCGCTCGCGGCCAAGCTGCGATAACTCTTTCAGATCGGGACGGGCAGTGAAGCCGGTAATGCGGAAGTTCGATGGATGTACACGTAAAATGAGCCGCGTTCGGTCATTTATCGCGCTTGCATAGTCTTCGATATTGGTGCGGTTCGTCGTGCCGACCTCATGAAGTATCGCACCCGAACGGGCCATGATTTCTGGAATACGGAAACCATCGCCAATCTCGATCAGTTCGCCGCGTGACACAATCACTTCGTACCCCGCTGCAAGCTCGTTAAGGACGAGGTACACGGCGGCCGCGTTGTTGTTCACGACGATGGCGGGCCGATCAAGCAGCCAT
This sequence comes from Acidobacteriota bacterium, assembly GCA_030853405.1. Taxonomy (GTDB): domain Bacteria; phylum Acidobacteriota; class Terriglobia; order Bryobacterales; family Bryobacteraceae; genus Bog-105. Next base: position 2,461 of record JALYVD010000428.1, read on the forward strand.
TTCAACAGCCCGGCGGTATGAACATCGCGCTTCCCACGCCTGCCAGTTTCGAGGTTGTATTCAAGATTGGAGTACCGCCGTATAGGCTTGAAATCCGCCAAAGGCGCGCGTCCCAAATTTGTATGAAGGATCACCCCAGTTGCGTTGATGACGGGGCGTAGCGAGGGCGCGAGCAGATCCCTAAGGCGTTTTTCGACGATGCGTTCAACTGGTGTATCGGAAACGTCCTGACCCGCTACCAGCGCTTCTCGCCGCTCTTCAATGACTCTGCGAATTTCACCGGTCAGCAGCGACCGCAAAACATGATCAACCGAAGGGAGGCTCCTGGGAGTTTTAGGCAATTGCTTTCTGATCCAACACTTGCTTCAGATACTTGCCGGTATAGGATTCCGGGGTAGCCGCGATCATTTCCGGAGTTCCCTGCGCCACTATACGCCCGCCTGCGTCGCCGCCTTCCGGACCTAGGTCGATAATCCAATCGGCCGCCTGGATCAGATCGAGATTGTGCTCGATGATCAGGATGCTTCCGCCGTTCTGAATCAGCCGTTCGAAAGATTGCAGTAGTTTTGCGATGTCGTCGAAATGCAGACCGGTAGTCGGCTCGTCGAAGAGGAACAGCGTTCCTTCGCAAGTGGATTGCCCCAAATGCGCCGCAAGTTTGACCCGCTGTGCTTCGCCGCCGCTCAACGTAGTTGCCGATTGCCCTAGGCGGAGATAGCCCAGTCCAACATCATTCAGAACTTTCAGCTTTTGGGCTAGCCGGGAAGACTCGGCAAAAAACGACAGGGCCTCCCGTACGGTGAGTTGCAGCACTTCATGAACGTTCAGGCCCTTATAGCGAATATCCAGAATGCTTTGCTTGTACCGCGTACCCTTGCATTCTTCGCAAATCAATTCCACGTCGGCGAGAAATTGCATCTCGACCGTCACAGTGCCGTCGCCCTGGCAAGTTTCGCAGCGGCCCCCGGGAATATTGAATGAAAAATGCCCGGCTGTGTAGCCGCGCTTCTGCGCTTCCGGAGTCGCGGCGAAAATTTCGCGAATCAGGTCGAACGCTTTCACATAGGTGACGGGATTGGAACGGGGCGTTCGGCCGATGGGCGATTGATCCACCATCACGACACTGGTCAGCAAGTCCGCGCGATCCACCCGTTTCAGAGCCAGTTTGCGCGCCGAGGCCGCAGCTTCTACTTCATCCTTCTGCTTCTCGCGCTCCTTGTTGACGCGCAGATCGAGCGCCCGATAGATCACCTCATGAACGAGACTTGACTTGCCGGAACCGGATACGCCCGTCACCGCGACCATAAGCCCAAGCGGAATTTCTACATCCACATTCTTCAGATTATTTGCCCGTGCGCCCGTAAAACGTATGGTTTTCTTGGGATTAATCTTGCGGCGCTCTAGCGAGCGAGTGACGTTGAGTTCGCCGCGAAGATAGCGGCCCGTCAAAGATTGCGCGCTCTCGCGAGTCAGCAACTGCCCGTAGGTTCCGGCAAAAATAACGCGGCCGCCGTTCTCGCCCGCACCCGGGCCCAAATCGAGAATGAAATCAGCCTCGGCCATGATCTCGGGATCGTGCTCGACTACGATAATCGTATTCCCGAGTTCACGCAGATCTTTCAAAATCTTCACCAAACGAGCGGTATCGCGATTATGCAGCCCAATAGAAGGCTCGTCCAGCACATAAGTCGCCCCAACCAAACGCGATCCGAGGCATGTCGCCAACTGGATGCGCTGCGCTTCTCCACCCGACAGCGTTGCCGATAAACGATCCAAGGTCAGATACTCCAGACCGACATCGTTCAGAAACTTGCAGCGTTGGCGAATTTCGTCGAGTATGCGTTCCGCGATCTCCGTTTCTTCCGGACTCAGTTGAAGATTATCGAAGAACTGCTGCGCACGCGCGATGTTCATCCGGGTGGCTTCAGCGATATTGCAGTCGCCGATCCGCACCCAAAGCGCTTCTGCTCTAAGACGCGCTCCGCGGCAAGCGGGACACTCAGTGTAAGCGCGATAACGGCTGATGAATACCCGGACGTGAACCTTGTACTTCTTCTTTTCGACCTCTTTAAAGAACCGGAGAACGTGCTTACGAACGAACTCCTTTTCAGCCGAAGTCAGGTCCGCGTAAGGAACGTTCAGCCGCACCCTGCCGGTCGATTTCGGCAGAAAGTCTTCCTCGTAGTACCAGCCATATTGCGGCTTGGTCCAGGGATCGACCGCGCCGCCCACAATCGAGAGCGTAGGGTCGGGGATCACAAGACCTAAGTCGTAATCGACCGTGTTGCCGAAGCCTTGGCAAATCGGGCATGCGCCCATCGGATTATTGAAGCTGAACAGCGTAGGCTCTGGAGCCGTCGCAGTTAGGCCACAAGTCTTACAGGCAAAGCGCTCGTTGAAGTACTTGGTTTCGGGATTGGCCGCCGCTGCCTGCTCGAAGAAAATCTCCCCGCTTTCGCGATAGCAAATCTCCACGGTATCGACCAAGCGCTGGTGAGAATCCGGACTGATAACGATTCGGTCCGCAAGAATGTAGACCGGCGTGGAAAAATCTATTTCAAGGAGCGACTCAGGAGTTGAAAATTCAAAGGTCCTGCCGTTCTGAAATAGCCTGTTGAAGCCCTTCTTGCGTAAATCGAAGAGGCGGTCCCGCAAAACCGCCGCATCGGGAGCGGAACCCGCGGGCTGGTCCACCTTGACGGGAAACAGCGCGTACCAGCGTGAGCCTTCGGCTTCAGACAGCATTGCGTCCGCGGCTTGGTCCACCGTGTCGCGCTGAATGTGGCTTCCATCGTTCGGACAATATGTTCGTCCCGCGCGCGCCCACAGCAACCGCATGAAGTCGTAGAGTTCTGTCGCCGTGGCTACTGTCGAGCGCGGGTTTCTCGTCTGATTCTTCTGGCGGATTGCGATGGGCGGGGAGATGCCCAGGATCTCATCCACGTCCGGCTTCTCCATGCGTTCCAGGAACTGCCGCGCGTAGGCTGAAAGCGATTCCACATAGCGCCGTTGTCCTTCCGCATATATCGTGTCGAACGCGAGCGAAGACTTGCCCGATCCCGAAACGCCGGTCACCACCGTCAGTTTATTGTGCGGAATATCGACGCTGATGTTCTTGAGGTTGTGAACCCGGGCGCCACGAATCTCAAGCACCTGCTTTTCGACTTTTACAGATTTGGATAAGCTGGAGTTTTCCGGCAAGGCGCAGAGGGGTTTCTTCACCAGTATAGGATGGACTTTTCCGAATACGAGATTGCAAAGTTCCGCCGCAGCCTCCTTCGATGGTTCGTGCTGCACAAACGCGACCTGCCGTGGCGCCGGACGCGAGACCCGTATGCGATCTGGCTATCGGAAACGATGCTACAGCAAACCCGGGTCGCCGCCGCTATTCCGTATTACGGCCGTTTCCTGGCGCGCTTCCCGGATTTCAAGTGTCTGGCGGAAGCCGCGGAGCGAGATCTGCTCAGTATGTGGGCCGGGCTCGGGTATTATTATCGCGCCCGAAATATGCAAAAGGCTGCCCAATTGATGTTGGAGGCAGGCACATTCCCGAATGCCTATCAGGAGTTGCGAACGCTCCCCGGGATAGGAGATTACACCGCCGCTGCGGTTGCGAGCATTGCGTTCGGCCTGCCCCATGCTGCCGTTGACGGAAACGTTTTACGTGTGCTTAGCCGTGTGATGACGGATGGTGCCGACATCGCGTCGAGTAGCGGGCGAAAGCGCTTTGCGGAACTTGCGGGTAACCTGCTGGATAGAAACAGACCGGGCGATTTCAATCAAGCCATGATGGAACTTGGGGCGACCGTCTGCCTGCCGAAAAATCCCCAGTGTCTTGTATGTCCTGTATCGAGCATTTGCCGGGCACGGCAGACCGGCGCCCAGACCCAGTTCCCGGTTAAGCTTTCGAAGCAGAAGAGCGTTGAAGAGAGCCGGACCGTCTATTGGATTGAACGTGACGCGCGCGTTCTTGCGTGGCAGCGTCCGCGGAATTCCTCGCTGATGGCGGGCTTCTGGGAACTGCCGGAAGGGGAGCAACTCGGCTCGGTTTCAGTCGCGGAAAGCATGGGCAACTTCCGGCACGGCATTACATCTCACAACTACTCTTTTGAGGTCGTGGCAGCCGCACCGCCATTATCCCTCGACCGTTGCGTTTGGCTCGAAACGAACCAGTTGGAGAGCTTTCCTATCAGCACGATTTTCAAGAAGGCGCGGCTTGTTGTTGAGAAGTACCGGATGCGCCAGACGGGCACTTCAAGAGCCGCGTCTGGCCGATAAACTTGGACTGTTGGACTGTTCGAACTACTCGACGGGGGCCGTCACCAGTACGCTGCCTCCAATCGAGTTGGTCAGAGTCACGGAGACGGATTTCACATTGCCCGATCCCCCGTTTAGGTTGAACGGCTGAGTCAATTTGAACTGGCTTCCGAACTGATCGGAACTCGTGCTGCTGAACCAGCCTTGGAATAAGGTGGAAAGATCCACTGACAATTGTGGCGTATCCAGATTTGAACCGAGGAACGAGAAAGTACCTGCGGTGACCTCCCGAGTCGGCGAATAGCCGACCACCGTAACCGTGAACCCGCCCGAACCACGTGCCGCAGTTACCGATATAATGACGGGCGCCGTCGGCGGGATTACCACCTGTACTGGCGCAGGCACGGGCGAGAGCGAGGCTCCCAGCGCCTGGTATTGAGTGGTGGTCAGAGTGATGGTTCCGGCTATTGTGCCGGTTAGGAACACAGGACTTTCGCCCGCTGCGTACACCGCAGTGGTTGAGCCCGCCGGAATCGTGAACCCGAGGTTGCGCGTTCCATTCGTAAATTGGATCGCAGGATCGTCTATTCCCGAAGGAGAGCTAAAGCTCAAACTGAGCGTGCCCTGGATATCAAAGGAGAAGGGGCTGGCAATCGTAATCTGGAACGTGGGTTGGCTGTTTGCCGCAGGATTCGACGGAATGCCCGTTATCTGTAAAGGCGGCGCCGGTGGAAGCGTAAATTGCAGCTGAGTCAGTCGGCTCGCCGACCTTCCTGTACTGTCGGTCACCTGAATCGTTAAGGAATACGGCCCGACTCCAGAAGCCTTTCCGGAGACTACACCGGACGCACTAGCAAGCCCCAAGCCTGCTGGTAATGCACCGTTCACGGACCAAACATAGGGCGGTGTACCGCCCGTCGCGGTGAACATAAACGAGTAGGTTGTTCCCAACTGGCCGCTGAGGGTTGCGGGACTAGTAATGACCAGCGGAGGAATTGCTGTCGCGATGACGATGGTAAACGCCTCAGTGGAAGTATCTGCAGGTGTTGCGCCATCGGAGGCTTGGACGTTAAACGTGAACGTTCCTGGAGCCGAGGGCGTGCCGGAGATCAAACCGGAAGAAGCCAGTGTTAATCCGGCTGGTAAAGCCGAAACCGCTGACCATGTGACCGAACCAAAGCCTCCACTGGTAGTGAGTTGTTGCGTATAGTTTGCACCGGCTGTTCCGTTCGGCAGAGTAGCAGCGTTTGTGATCGTGAAGTTTCCTGTGACCGCAATAGAGAACGTCTTCGTAGTCAGATCGTTGCTTTGAACATCCGTTACCTGCACGGCAAACGTGAAATTCCCTCCGCCAGAGGGCGTGCCGGACAGGATGCCACCGGAACTGAGAGACAATCCCGCGGGTAAGGAACCGGAAACTATGGACCAGCTATACGACCCGCTACCGCCGCCAACCTGGAAAGTGAAACTGTAGACCGATCCCACTGTTCCCGGAGCCAAAGGCGAACCGCTGGTGATCGTGAGCTGGGAAACGACGCTAAGAGAGAAGGTGGCCGAAGCCGTCCCGCCGACACCGTCTGTCAGAGTGATCGAGAAGAGCGTAGTTCCCGCGCTAGTCGGGGTGCCCGAAAGCACACCGCCCGAAGTGAGAGTCAGCCCGGATGGGAGCTGGGAACTTGACCATTGGAACGGCCCGGTTCCGCCGGATTCTGCAAAAGTGAGCGCGCTGTAAGGACGGTTCGGCGTTCCAGGGGGTAAGGGGGACCCAGTTGTGATGCTTGGAGCGGCCACAATCTGCAGTTGGAAATTCTTGCTGACCGTGTTACCCGAAGCATCGGCCACTTGTATCGAGAACGAGGCCGTGGCGGCGCCCGTTGGCGTTCCACTAAGGGCTCCACCAGGGCTCAAGGTTAGTCCAGCGGGTAGGTTGGAGCCCGACGGAAGCGACCAGGTGTAGGAGCCGGAGCCGCCGGTTGCGGTGAAGGTAGACGAGTAGGGCCGTGACGCTTCGCCCGTTGTGAGAGGGGAGGACGAGATTATCGATAGACCGTTGTTGAGGGTCAGGCTGAAGCTCTTGCTCGCCGTACTCTCGCGTTGTAAGTCCGAGACCTGAATTAGGAACGAGGATGTGCCCGTGGCTGTCGGCGTCCCCGAAAGCTGGCCGGTAGAGGGGCTCAAGGTCAAGCCGCTCGGGAGAGATCCCGTGCCAACGGACCAAGTGTAAGAACCGCTGCCGCCACCGGCCTGGAAGGTGAAACTGTAGGCTGAGCTCACAGCCCCCGCCGGAAGAGGCGAAGCGCTCGCTACGGTCAGCTGCGAGTAGACGGTTAGTGAATACGAAGCCGAGGCGGTCGCTCCAGCCGCGTCCGTCAGAGTGATCGAGATGTTGCTGGTTCCGGCGCTGCTTGGTGTCCCGGAAAGCAAGCCAGCCGTAGTGAGGGTAAGGCCGGCAGGCAGGGCGGAACTGGTCCACTGGAACGGAGGAGTTCCACCGGTGCCTGTAAATGTGATCTGACTGTAAGCGGTGTTTAGCGTTCCAGGAGGCAGCGGTGGCGCGGTGGCGATGCTAGGAGCGGCCACGATCTGCAACTGGAAAGCCTTTGTGGCGGTGACGCCGGATCCGTCGGCAATCTGTACCGAAAACGAATTGGTTCCTGATGCGGTCGGCGTGCCGCCGAGTGTGCCGCCAGGGCTTAGAGTCAGTCCAGGGGGCAAGCTGGAACCGGAAGGCACGGACCAAGTGTAAGAGCCAGAGCCCCCGGTTCCTGCGAATGTGACCGAGTAGGGCCGCGAAACTTCGCCTTGCGCGAGAGGTGAGTTGGATGTGATCGACAGGCCGCTATTGATGGTCAGGGCAAAGGAGCCGGTCGCGGTTCCGCCGGAGCCATCGTGAACAGTTACGACGAAGTTAGCGGTCCCAGTTGCCGAGGGAGTGCCGGACACGATACCCGTTGAAGCGGCCAGGGCCAAACCGCCCGGTAGAGAACCGGACGAAATGGACCAGGTATACTGTCCGGTCCCCCCGCCAGCCTGGAAAGCAAAATTGTAGGCTGAGCTCACGGTTCCAACCGGAAGGGGAGAAGCGCTGGAAATTGTGAGCTGCGAATAGACACTAAGAGGGAATGTCGCCGACGCCGTTGCGCCCACGGCATCCGTGACTGTGATCGAAATCGTGCTTGTTCCGGTGCTGGTCGGCGTGCCTGAAAGCACGCCAGCGGAAGACACGCTAAGGCCGGCAGGCAATCCGGAACCGGTCCATTGGAATGGCGCGGTTCCACCGGTTTCGGTGAGAGTGAGCGAAGTATAGCCACGGTTCAACGTTCCAGACGGTAACGGGGAAGTAGTCGTAATGCTCGGAGCCGCCACGATCTGCACTTGGAAGATCTTGCTGGCTGTATTGCCGGACCCGTCGGCGACCTGTACCGAGAACGAAGTCGTACCTGAGGCTGTGGGTGTCCCGCCAAGGATGCCGC
>JALYVD010000443.1 GCA_030853405.1 Acidobacteriota bacterium
TGCCTCATTTTGTGCCTACCAGTTCCAGTTGGATGAACCTTGTCGAGCGGTGGTTTGGTCACCTCGACAACAAAGCAATCAAGCGCGCCGCGTTCCTGAGCGTTGCTGATCTAAAGGCCGCAATCGCTGCATTCCTCAATACCTGGAAGGAAAGCCCGAAGCCTTTCGTTTGGACCGCCACTATCGATTCCATCCAAGAGAAACTCTCCCGCTGCCGCCGAATGCTGGAGCAGATCCAACCCGGCTGCACAACCCCAAAGCGAAGAAAACCAAGAAAGTCACTGCCTAGTTATTTCTTGGACACTACACTAGCGCGTTTGGGTGTGCACCCTTCTTTCAAGCGAAGCCGTCTCGTCACCGCCTGCGACTTGCAAACGCACAACGTTATCTTTCTCGGGGCTCCATCTGTAAATCCGATCTTGAACGAACTTCCTCCGCCTCCCGGCTTCGGGTTTGCTTTCGCTAACGCACGGCCGTTTCTGTGGCGTACTCGAATCAAGGCTGTGAAACCGGCGTCGGGTGAGCCTGCCCAATTTGTGATCGAACGCGATCCTGAAAGCGGGGTACTTCGCACCGATTACGCCACCGTCAGTCTACTGCCCGGAATCGCGCCTGGCCGCCGCATTCTGGTTCTGGCCGGCCTGACGACTTCCGGAACACAGGCGGCCGCCGAAGTTGTTACATCCGCACCGCGCATTGATGATCTCTTAAAACGGGTCGGTTCTGGACGGACGCCCGGGAGCGCCTGGCAAAACTCCTTTCAATCCGTATGGCGAGTTGACCTCAGCCGTGGACTCGACGTCATCCAGTCAACGCTGGTGTCCACCCGTACCTTCGAGGAATCACCGCCCGGTGGACGCACGGCAGTAGCAGCAACCTCAGTGATAGTTGGTCGCGCTGCCCGGTTGGTATACTAGCGGTTTAATGATTCCGAACACCCATCGCCATCACCACCATCATCTGGTGTTCTAGACGGCGTGTCTCGGTTTCAATCTTCACCTTAAGGTTTCGAACGGGCCCGCCAGAGCACATGGCGGGCTTTTTTATTGGATCGACGAAAATGAGCGATATTCTGGATTTTGACAAGCAAAGCGGTTTGATTACCGCCGTAGTGCAGGACGCCAATACCGGGCGTGTGTTGATGGTGGGCTACATGAATCGCGAAGCCTACGACAAAACCCTGGACACCTGCCACGTTACGTTCTTCAGCCGCTCGCGGCAGAAGCTGTGGACCAAGGGCGAGAGTTCCGGTCATTACTTGAATCTAAAATCTGTCGCCATGGATTGCGACGGCGATGCACTGCTTGTACAGGCGGAGCCGATTGGCCCGGGAGTTTGTCACGCCGGCTTTAACAGTTGCTTCTATCGCACTTGGCAGGATGGCGCATGGGTCGAAACAGAGCGGCAAGTCTACGATCCCAACTCCGTTTACGGGGCCAAGCAATGAAGCTGAAGCTCGGAATACCGAAAGGCAGTCTCGAAAGCGCGACCATTGATCTGTTTCGCCGCGCCGGGTTCAATATCACCACCAGCAGCCGTAGCTATTTTCCTTCCATTGACGATCCGGAAATCGAATGCATGTTGATCCGTGCGCAGGAAATGGCGCGCTATGTCGAAGATGGCGTGCTCGATGCCGGTCTCACGGGTCTGGATTGGGTTGCGGAAAGCGAGGCGCAGATCGAGACGGTTGCCGATTTGATCTACGCGAAGCAGAGTTTCGGAAAAGTGCGCTGGGTGCTCGCCGCGCCTGAAGCGTCGCCATTCCAGACTGTAAAGGATTTACAAGGCAAGATCATCGCGACGGAGTTGGTTGCGACAACGAAGCGTTATCTGGCGAAAAATGGCGTGCAGGCGAAGGTCGAATTCAGTTGGGGCGCGACGGAAGTCAAGCCGCCGGAGCTTGCCGATGCCATTGTGGAGGTGACCGAGACCGGCTCGTCTCTTCGGGCCAACAAACTGCGCATCCTGGAAACCGTGCTCGAATCGAATACCCAGTTGATCGCGAATCGCGATTCCTGGAAAGACGACTGGAAGCGGCGCAAGCTCGAAGACGTCAAAATGCTGCTTGAAGGTGCGATCAACGCTTTGGGTAAGGTGGGCCTGATGTTGAACGTGCGCTCCCAAGACCTCGCGGCTGTGCTCGGAGTGCTGCCCGCGCTTAAGAATCCCACCATCTCGCAATTGAGCGATCAAGACTGGTTGGCGGTGAACACCATTCTCGATGAATCGACGGTCCGCACCATCATTCCGAGATTGAAGGATGCGGGCGCGCAGGGCATTGTCGAATATCCGTTAAACAAGATCGTGATGTAAACCGATGATTCAAATCGTTAATCTTCGGGAACTAGTCCCCGGTTTAGATGAGAACAGCCCTTTCTGCGGCTATTTCGAACGAAAGCGCGACACCAACTCGTATGAAGATGTTGTGCGCCCTATCATAGAAGCCGTTCGCCGCGACAAGGATGAGGCATTACGTCGTTTCGCCCGGGAGTTTGACGGAATTGGCGATCTTCCTCTGCGCATCACTCGCGAAGAAATGGAGTCTGCCGCCGCTCAGATGTCTCCGAACGTTCGTCAAGCGGCAGAAATCGCTATCGTGAACATCCGGCAATTTGCGGAGGCGCAATTGCCCAAGGACCGATTTGAGGAGTTCGGACCGGGGCGCAAACTTGGCTGGATTATCCGTCCACTGGGCGCGGTGGGGTGCTACATTCCCTCAGGCCGTTATCCCTTGCCATCTACTTTGCTCATGACGGCGGTCCTTGCCCAGACGGCGGGCGTCCCACGAATTTGTGTGACCTCGCCCAAGCCATCGACTGAAATTCTCGGCTGCGCACACCT
>JALYVD010000447.1 GCA_030853405.1 Acidobacteriota bacterium
TTTCACCGGCAACGCGTGTCTTTGAAGCAGCGGGCGCAGGCGCTTGCCTCATCACGGATGCCTGGGAGGGGATTGAATTGTTCCTGGAACCGGGAAAGGAAGTTCTGGTCGCGCACGACGGGGAAGAGGTCGCTCGTCTGATTGAAAGTGTCACTATTGAGCAGGCACACGCAATCGGGGATGCGGCCCGAAAGCGCATTCTGGCGCATCATACCTACGCGAAACGCGGTCAACTGGTGAACACAATCCTAAAGGAGGCCGTGTCCTGTCTACCGTCGATGACCATGGCGGGACGGGTTTAGGCGAGTTACACATGAACTGCGTATTTCTGGGCCTATCCATTACATCGACATGGGGAAATGGGCACGCGACCACTTATCGCGGGCTGCTGAAGGAACTTGCAAGGCGCGGACATTCAACAACATTCTTAGAACGCGATGTGCCGTGGTATTCGTCTAATCGGGAATTTACAAAGGCCACTTACTGCAAGATCGGCCTGTACCAGTCGCTCGATGAACTAAAGGAACGGTATGGACGCATCGTTCGGAATGCCGACGCGGTGGTTGTTGGTTCCTATGTTCCTGAAGGAATTGCCGTAGGCAAGTGGGTGACCTCCACCGCCAAAAGCTGTACTGCGTTCTACGATATCGATACTCCGGTCACATTGGCCAATCTGAAACGAGAACGTTGTGAATATCTATCCTACGAGTTATGCCGTAAGTATCAGTTGTATTTTTCATTTACTGGTGGCCCGACACTTGAGTTCATCGAACGCAAGTTGGGTTCGCCGTGTGCGCGGGCGCTGTATTGTTCCGTCGATCCTTCGCTCTATTATCCGGAACCGCAGCCAAGCAAGTGGGATTTAGGATATCTGGGGACGTATGCCGCAGACCGGCAACCCGCGCTTGACAATCTGCTTGTAGACGTGGCGAGGCGGCAGGCCGAACATTGCTTTGTGGTTGCGGGTCCACAGTATCCCGGCGATATCCAGTGGCCCGCTAACGTGGAGCGGACTGACCACCTCCCCGCGCGGGAACATCGCGAATTCTACAATTCGCAGAAGTTCACTTTGAACGTTACGCGGCAAGATATGGTTCGCGCCGGTTACTCGCCGAGCGTTCGTCTGTTCGAAGCGGCGGCTTGCGGCGTTCCGATTATCACCGATAAGTGGGCCGGGCTTGAGAGCTTCTTCGAAGCTGGTACAGAGATACTGCCAGTATCCGGTTCTCAAGAAGTAATCTCGCATCTGAAGATGCCGGTTGAACAACGCATGGAAATAGCCGATCGGGCGAGGCGGAGAACCCTTCGATCTCACAGCGCCGCCGCGCGTGCAGAGGAGTTCGAGGTCCATGTATTTGCGTCATTAGAAGCGGCAAGTCGCTCTAATAGACGGAGCAGAGCGGCCCTCCAACAGGCCCCGAGCGCCGCCCTGATCTAGGACAAGGAACTGGGATGACGAGAAGAAGAACGTTCATTGTATTTGCTTCCGCAGCTTGTCTAGGTGCGATGAACACTTCGCTATGTGCACAGCAGAACGCCGCTCCGGGCGTGCCAGTGAGTATGGTTATCACAGCCGAGGCGAAGCGAGGGAAAGACATTCCAAAGATTGAGCAACGAGACATTAAAGTCCTTGAAGACCGCACGGCACGGACTGTCACTGAGCTGACTTCCTTACGCGGCGAGGGTGCGGGATTGCAGTTGATGTTGTTAATTGACGATTCTTCCGGTTCCACCTTCGATACGCAAATAAACGAAATTAAGCAGTGGATAAGAGCATTGCCGCAGCCGACTGAAATCGCGGTCGGCTATATGCGCAACGGCATGGCTGACATGGCACAGAAATTCACCACCGATCTCGGCGCGGCGGCGAATTCCATTCGGCTGCCGTTAGGCGCGGGAGGCGCGGATGTAAGTCCGTATGATTCCCTGTCTGAGGCTGTCAAGGCTTGGCCAAAAGGCAATGTTGAACGCCGAGAAGTGGTGATGATCAGCAGCGGTATAGAAGCTTTAGGGGGCGGATTAGCCCCGGAGAACCCGTACGTAAACAAAGGAATAGCAGATGCGCAACGAGCGGGGGTAGTTGTTTTCACTATCTATAACCCGAGCGTTGGGCATTTTGGCCACACTTTCTGGAGAGAAACCATCGGCCAGAACCTACTTTCCCAGCTAGCCGATGAAACCGGTGGTGAATCTTATATCAGGACGTTTGGACCGCCGGTTTCTTTAACGCCTTTTCTGGATGAAATTTCCGTGAAGTTACAGAACCAGTATCTTCTTACGTTTGTTGCACGTCCAGAAAAGAAAGCCGGATTGCAGCCAGTGAAGGTTAGAGTGACGGCAGACAACGCTGATGTTGCGGCTCCGGATAAGGTCTACGTTAAGGCTTCTATGTAAGTGGCTAACACGACCGAGCCGGACTTAAGCGTCCGGCTGCAGATCTGGAGATCTTATACGGTCCGTGCTCCTCTGCTCACCGGCTTGTCGCCGACCGCGAAATCCGCGCGCGCTTCATTGGCCGATGCAATATCTTCAGCGCCGGTCAGTTTCAGCGCATCCTTCGCCTTGCCGATCCAGTCACTGTTGTCGCAGTGAACCGAGAGCAGAACGCCCCCTTCTTTGATGCGGCCTTCGTAGCGCTTCGCTTCATATTCGGGAATACCCATTCCGACCAGGGCGCCAATAAATCCACCCACCATGCCGCCGGAGCCGATGCCCGTAAGAGCGGCGATGACGGGTCCCGCGGCAATAAGAGGTCCCAGGCCAGGAATTGCCAGCAGGCCGATACCAGCAAGCAATCCAATAGTGCCCCCCACCGCGCCACCCGCTACAACTCCGGTGGTTGCACCCTCGGGAGCCTTGGTGTGCTTCTCATGGGCGAAATCCTTCGTGCCCACGTTATCTTGCAACAAAACCGAGATATCCTCGTTTCGAAACCCGCCCGCGATCAGGCGGTCAACTGCTTCCTCCGCCAGTGCGCGGCTCGGATAAATACCAAATACCGCAGTGTTGCTTCCTGCCATAAGTCTCCTTCCGGGATTTTGACCCAGTCGCCTAGTGAGACTACGAACATTCGCTTAGTGTTACGCGCGGATCACTTGCCGGGCAGGCGTACAACCGTCAGCCAAAATTCTTCCAGTGACCTGATTTTCCGGATGAAATCATCCACTTCAATCGGTTTTGTGAGATAGCAGTTCGCGTGCAGCTTGTAAGCCCGCCAGACGTCCTGCTCAGCGTCGGACGTAGTAAGCACGATAATAGGGATGAACCTGAGCGAAGGGTCTTCTTTGATCTCGGCGAGGAGTTCGCGACCGTCTTTTTTAGGTAAATTAAGGTCCAGCAGGATCACATCGGGACGTGGCGCATCGCGAAACTTTCCTTCACGGCGAAGGAACTGGATGGCTTCTTCACCGTCTCCCACTGCGGAAAGATTGTGCGCGAGACGGCCCTCCTCGAACGCTTCTCTCGTCAGAAGAACGTCTCCGGGGTTGTCCTCAACCAGAAGGATTTGAAAAAGTTGTTGAGCTTCAAGCATCACGGCCTTTTAGCGAACTGATTATGTGATCCAATGCCAGCACTTGCCGTTACCTTCTCTTCGCAATCAGACTTCGAATTTAGGGAAGGGTATAGGTAAGCCCGGTCGAGTACTGAAAGGAATTTTTCTTGAATCCGGGTGAAGGGTCGTTCAGAAATGTGTCTAGCGTGTCCAGCGCGATACTGAAACGCTTTGTTACAGGAATAGTGAAGATGACGTTGGCATTTGCGGAATAGGCACGATTGCTGCTCCACGCGGGAGATGCGGACAGAGCTTCGTGAAGTGTCATGCCATGCCTGAACTTGCGTTCGTAGCCTTCGGAAAATACGGATCCGACGAATTTTTGATTCTGGGTTCCGAGCGCGAACTGCTGGTTGACATACGTTAGTTCGGCTTTCAGATCAAGTTCACTATTCGCTTCTTTTACGACGGTCCATCCGAGGCCGCCGCCGAATGTTTGTTGAAGGTTCAGGCCTTGGGAAAAATTGTGGTCGAAAGCCGCTTCGGCAAAGGTGTACAAATCCGGGGTGAAGTATTCGTCGCGTTCGGCGTCGGCGTGGAAAATCGAAGTTTTTGTGAGGGGCTGGCCGGGTTGCGTGAGCTCACCGTAGGATGAACTGAACTCAATGGATGTCCGGTTCTCCGGATTCATCCAGGGCTCGGTGGGAATGGCGCGAGTCAGAGTTATGGCACTCGTGTAAGAGCGATTATTCTGTGTTGCAAGGACTAGTGAAACTCCGGCCGTGGCGTTTCCTTTCCATGCGTCAAACAGGCTGGGCCTGCGCAGCGACTTCTCAAAAGTGGCCTTATCGATTACGAAAGCCGCGGTGCTGACCGGAATCGTTTGGGACACTGCAGACCCATTCGCCACCTGAATCTTCTGATCTGAAACGGAGATTTCACCTTGAGGAATTTGATCCGTATTCCGGCGGCGGCCAAACTTCACTCCTTTCGGCACTATAGCGACGGGGAGAGAGGAGTGCAGTTCTTTGACGTTGCTCCAATCGACGGTAACTTCGCCGGCCATATCGCTTTTGAATATCACGGAGCTACCGTTTGACCGCTCGAGATGTCCCACCAGCCGCTCTCCGTCGGTGAAAATCAGCTCATCGCGTTGAGCTTTCGCACTGGTGGCCGACGTCTGTGCATTTAGGCGGCAAGCACTGAAGATCAGCAAAAAAAGCGCCTGTACTTGAATGCATCTTGTCACAGTAGATAGTTTTGGCACGGCGCCGGCGGTTCCCTGGATTCTAGTGGAGAAGCGGCCAAGACCGGGGCGCAGCCACAGTCCGTAGCGGCAACAGTCTCGGCACTCTGTCACGAGCGTAGCATCAGCGTGCATAGTAACCAGGCGCATGGCAACTCTATAAGATCGAAGTAGGTGCCCATCCGCAATCCATGCACGATCAGTCTGGCTCAACATAGCGATTTGGCTGAATCGCTTCGCCCGAGACTTGAAGTAGAAGAATACTTTGCACGATCGGGCCGCACGTTTCGCAAGTCCCGCTTTCGTTTATGGTTCAACCGGCGAATCAAAACGGCGATTTTGAAGCTGTTCTTCCAAGGCATGGGGTTCTACCGGCGCGGCGTACGGAACGCACTCAGTCCAGTAGTTCGCCGCATTCCAATCTATTTCGAGGGTTTGCCGGAGGCGTTCGATGGGTTCGAGATCCTCCATCTCTCGGACTTTCACATCGACGAAATGGAAGGGCTTGCTGAAACGTTTGCGCCGGTTCTCAGAGAGCTGAGGCCGGATCTTTGCGTGTTGACCGGGGACTACCGATTTGAAACCAGCGGTTCCTGCGAAGAAGTGTACCGGCGAATGCAAACGGTGCTCTCCGCTATATCGGCACGGCAGGGCACGATTGGCATTCTCGGGAACCACGATGCCGCCGAAATGGCGTTTCGGTTTGAACAGATGGGTGTCCGGATGCTAATCAACGATGCGGTGGAGCTGCGGTGCGGCCATTCGTCTTTATGGATTGCCGGCGTTGACGACTCGTTTGACTACCGTTGTGCGGATCTGTCGCGAGCGATGGCGGACACTGCGAAAGATGGATTTCACATTTTGCTTGCGCACAGTCCTGAACTGTACAGCGACGCCGCGGATTGTGGAGTGCGTCTTTATCTTTGCGGTCACACGCATGCCGGGCAGGTGAGAATACCGTTCCTGGGCGCTGTCAAAAAGAATGCGCCCGTGCCGCGGCCCTTGGTGCAAGGGCAATGGAAGTTTGGCTCGATGCAAGGTTATACCAGTTGGGGAGCAGGATGTTCGACGCTGCCGATCCGCTATAACTGCCCGCCTGAAATCGCTCTTATTCAACTGTGCAGGAAATGAGGCAACCTTCGTTTTAGAACGGATGAGGCTGATTCAAGATGCAGCGGACAGTGTCGCGCGCAATCAGCAACTCTTCGTCCGTTGGTATGCAGAAGGCGGCCAATGCACTGCCTTCCGCGCTGATCCGCGCTTCGGCGCCTTTCGTGTCCGCGTTCTTATCGCGGTCGAGCTTCAATCCCGCCCACTCCAAGCCTTCGCAGATCCGCGCCCGCACCACGGGCGAGTGTTCGCCGATGCCTCCCGTGAAGATGACCGCATCGGTTCCACCCATTGCAGCCAGGAAGCTGCCTATGTATTTGCGTGCCCTATAGCAGAAAATGTCAATTGCCAAAGCCGCGCGTTCTTCCCGGGACGATTTTTTTTGAAGCTCCCGCATATCGTTACCGATACCGGAGATTCCAAGCAAGCCCGATTGGGTATTCAAAAGCGTTTCCACCTGATTGCACGTGAGCCCCTCTTTGTCGGCGATGATCGTGACCAGACTCGCATCGATATCCCCGCATCGCGTACCCATAACAAGACCTTCCAACGGTGTCATGCCCATGGAAGTATCTATCGAATACCCGCCTTTAATGGCCGCCGCGGAACATCCGTTTCCCAGGTGAAGAGTAATGACGTTGGTAGCCTCGCGAGTTAAAGAGCAGAGTTGGCGATAGCGCTGGGCCACATACCGGTGTGAAGTCCCGTGGAAACCGTAGCGTCTGATCCGGTGCTTCTCATAAAGACCGTACGGAAGCGCATAAAGATAAGCGCGCCGCGGAAGAGTATGGTGAAATGCCGTATCAAATACTGCTGCCTGCGGAACCTGTGGGCCAAAGAGTTTGGCGGCCGCCAGGATGCCTTCGATGTTATTCGGATTGTGCAGCGGTGCGAGTTCGACGCACTCGCGGATTCCTTTCAGCACGTCGTCGGTGATCAAAACCGATTCTGAAAACAACTCACCGCCATGTACGACGCGATGTCCTACTGCGTGCACCTCAACCGGCGATTCCTTCGAGCTAACCCAGCGGAGAACTCTCTCGACCGCGGCATGTATGTCGGGGATGTCTTCTTTGCTCTTGTGTTCGGCGCCGCCGATGTGAACGGCGAATTCAGCTTCATTGCCAAGGTGATCGACGGCCCCGCGACAGAGGCGTTCATCCCGGTCCCGATTGATGCGATCGAGATCGGTCGCAACCAATTGAAACTTCAGACTGGAACTGCCGGCGTTCAGTACAAGAATGTTCATGCGAGGCCGTTAATGAGGCCGGGTGAATTCATAGCCTCGTCAAAGATTACACAAAGGTACCAGGACGTGTATTACCGACTATCTCTCGTCATGGGACTGAAACGTGAACTGGCTTTCCCATAACCATGAAAAGTAAGCTATTTTTAGCAAGTCTGCAGA